>JADGNP010000567.1 GCA_017883425.1 Candidatus Sulfotelmatobacter sp.
TGAGACAGGCGGTCGGATTCTTGAAAAAGCTGTCAAATATTGTCCTGTACAAATATCCCTCTTTTGAGGTCGGCGTTTGCTGCGGAAAGCGCTTAGCAACGTCTGCCATCATCTGATCCGTGACACTGTCTTCCGCATGACGTTTTAAGCAATCAATCCAGCCGTAGCCTACGCCGTCTGAAAACTGCTCCTTCTGACGCCACAGGATTTCCTTGGGCAGCAGATCCTTGAAAGCCTTACGCAATATACTCTTCTCGATTTTTGCACCCGGGCACATCTTGTCAGCCGGGTCTATTGACATCGCGTAGTCGAGAAACTCCTTGTCCAGAAACGGCACGCGCGCTTCGATTCCCCAGGCAGCTGTCGCTTTGTTTGCACGACAGCAATCGTATTTGCTGAGCGCGAAGAGCTTTCGAACGGTCTCGTCGTGAAACTCCTTTGCTGTCGGTGCCATGTGGAAGTAGAGATAGCCACCGAATACCTCATCCGCGCCTTCTCCAGACAGCACCATTTTGATGCCCATTGACTTGATTCTGCGCGCCATAAGGTACATTGGCGTTGCTGCGCGGATAGAGGTGACGTCAAAGGTCTCGAGATGCCGGATCACATCGGGCAACGCGTCTAGTCCCTCCTGTATGGTGAAAACAATCTCGTGGTGAACCGTGCCGATATGGGCCGCTGCTTTGCGGGCATATTCCATATCCGGTGAGCCCTCCAGCCCGACGGAGAACGAGTGCAGCCTCGGCCACCATGCTTCTTCGGTTTCTCCGGACTCGATCCGCTTCAAGCGGTGCCGTGCTGCGAGCGCGGCAATGAGGGACGAGTCAAGGCCGCCTGATATCAGTACGCCATACGGGACGTCGCACATCAGCTGCTGCTTGACGGCAGTTTCGAGCGCATTTCGCAGCTTTTGCAAGGAGACCTTTTCGGTGGGCAGGGTACGCGCCCACTCGGGATCGTACCACTGGACGAACTGTCTTGCTTTGCCGGTATAGTAATGTCCGGGCGGAAACTCCTGGATCGTCTCGCATACGGCATCGAGAGCTTTCATTTCGCTCGCGACGTAAGTCGCACCATCCTGGCCCCATCCTATGTAGAGTGGAACAATGCCGATGTGGTCTCGCGCGACGAAGAAATCCCGAGTGCGCTCGTCGAAGAGAGAAAACGCGAAAATCCCGCTGAGCATGTTGCATAACGCAGGCCCATGCTCGTCATAGAGGTACAGAATAATCTCGCAATCTGATTTCGTCTTCCAGACGTGGGGTCGCTTCAGCTTCTCGCGCAAAGCAACATGATTGTAGATCTCTCCGTTTACGGCCAGCGCACGGCCCGCAGTGACATCGAGAAGAGGTTGCGCACCGTGCTCCACGTCAACGATCGACAGGCGTTCATGCGCAAGTACCGCGTGTTCGTTTGCGTAAATTCCGCTCCAGTCCGGCCCGCGGTGTCTGACCGTTTTGGCCATTTCGAGAGCGCGGGTTCTCGCCGACTCGATTGATTCGGTAAATTCGAAAATGCCAACGAAGCCGCACAATGCGATTAGCTCCTGGATTGCTATAGGTCAGGCTGCCAACTAAAGCTCATGAACTCAGTTTCGTGGTTTGCCATTGGTTTTGGTTTGGTTGAGACTATCCAGAAAGTGCATTGAATTTACAAGCGGAACCGCAACGGGAATGCAAGTAACCCGCGGCTAATCCGGAAGAACGTCGACCGAGTAGCGGGTTGCACCATGCGGCGCGGTTATCGACAATGGGTGTCGGCCTTTGTCGGCGACGGGAGCTTGCTCGCTATGTGTTGCCGTCCCGAGCGGAATCGACAGGGCGCCACCCATACGATTAGCCTCCGACTAAAAAAACGCCAAAGCGACCAGATGTGTGGAGATACAGAATCTGACATCAACCACGCGGCCGTTGCGCAAGGTCGCCTTCCGATTGGCCAGGTCAACTTCGACGTCATGGTGCTCAAGGAAGGAGCGATCCAGCGGAAAAACTGCTTTGTATACAGCCTCCTTGACTACAAAGAATGAGCGGCCGTGGTATGGATCAGAATCAATCATTGCTCGCTCCCGCGGGGTTGTGACTAGTTCCAGCAAATCGGGGGACAGAGGTTGAGCGGGTTCGATATCGATCCCGATACCCGCCACGCTACCGGTGGTGCCAACTGCGGCAATAGCAACCCTGAAATCGTGCGCGAGAGACCCCAGAACCCCCTTTGGCCAAATCGGTGGGCCTGCTGGTGATTTGGGCAGGGCGACCCTTTCATGACCTAATCGATCGAGGAGGGCACGCGCAACGATACGTGCCGCTCCGCTGGCGCGTCGTACCTGAACCGCGCTGCGCCGAAATGCACCTGCTTCCTCCGACAGCAGGGCATGCTCGTCACCGATCGTGATCAGTCGATGGTCAACTATGATGCCCGGTGGCGGGAGCGTAGCCAGCGAAGCGGCAAGTACCGGGTCGGATACCATCGGATCCGTCACGTGTTGCTACAAAGGGGTCGCGTCTGCGGAGCGGCTTACCCCTTCAGCCGCCAAGGTTGGCGACTCGCGGAATGGCCTCGGAGTCTGAAGCTGATCGAGTCTTGCTTGAAGAGCTGCCGCGAGAATGTTCACATTCGGGCCAAACAACCAGTCATTGATTTCCAAATCACCAACGTGGTGCTCGCGTATTGTCGCTCCGAATGCACGCCATAGATGAGAACGATGCCACCTGTCAGCCGTGACGAACAAGTCGATATTGCCCGGATAGGGTTTTGGCACGTACTCGCGCACGGCGGCAATCGTAGCGCTATCGACCCGCTCTCTCACTGCCAGTGCAGTGGGGCCCACCAGCTCTTGGCCTCGCAGTCGTTCGCGGCGTAACTGCAGCCTGGGGGTGAATGCGCCGGGTCTAAGCGCCCTCGCATAGCTCGAAAGGCGAACCCACAAGAGCGACGCTCGCCCGAACATCTTTGGAAACGGACTGCCGATGAGTGCTAGCAGCGCGACCTCCTGGCCTGCAGCGACGAGTTGCTGAGCCACCTCAAACGCGAGGGTTCCACCGGAGCAATGACCGACGATCAGGTAAGGTCCATGCGGCTGGTACCTGCGTATCTGCTCGATTTGGTAGCGCGCTAGCGCCTCCATGGAGTTGAGCGGCTCCGACCCGTCCAGCCCAGGAGGCTGAACACCGATCACGGGCTGGTCGACGTGCAGGTGACGCGCCAATGGTAGAAGCCAGAAGACGTCCGCGCTGTGGCCCGACACGGCGAAAATCGGCGGTCTGCGTCCCTCGGGCTTGATCGGCACGATCGAAGCTGGGCCGCTCTTCAGCGCCTCGGCCTGGCGCAGCAATGCCATGATCTCCTGCTTGCGATTGGCCAGCGCCTCCCGCAGTGCTGAGTCCAGAGCGCCCACTGGAGCGCTGCATTTGAGCTGTGCGCCCTCGATCCACAGCCTGACGTCTCGCGCACGAAGCGTCGAAAGGAGCGCGGCTGCATCCATCAAAAAGCTCCTCGTAGTCTGAAACGGACTTCCGCTGGATAGCTCGGGAACGCTTCCGTCGCAAACACAGATGTGTCCTGGTAGTTAAGACAAGGAGCATTATTGAAGAAAAGTGTACCGCATTCCAAGTATTAACCAAAAAAATACCACGAGCATCCAGCCGCGGCTTCTTGAACGCGATTCCTGACGAGTCGCCTC
>JADGNP010000568.1 GCA_017883425.1 Candidatus Sulfotelmatobacter sp.
GCCACCTCTGCGGCCTTCAGGTCCAGAGTGATGGAAGCTAGAAACTGGCGCATGATTTCGGTGGCCAATACTCTCCGATCCTCATCCAGCATGGGAACCAACGTGTCACGCGCCGAAAAAACTGCCAGGTTCTGGTCCGCACCGAAAAAGAAAGTAAGCGTGGCTTTGTCCCAGGTTTCTCCGAGTTCGGCCAGCTTGCCCGGCTGCATCCTTCCCAACGTGGCCCGATAGCGGGCGCTGGCGTCTTCAGGGGCGAATCTCATCGTGTAGGCCTCTCCATTTCGTGGTCGCGGACTGGTCCCCACAGTGTAAGCAGCGCCGAGATTCCGATCAGTATACACCAGCCGTCAATTTCGACGGCGGTGATGATTTCGGTGCTTGAGTCGTAAGAGGCAGAAAATGAAGTACTTTGGTCGGATGGCATGACGTCGCCTTGATCTTCATTGTGGGGCCGGGTGAGTGAAGTGTGCTACTCTGGTCAGGCAAGTGGCGGGAAGTTCGGGCTAGGCGCATTTGGAAGCCCAGTTGCGTTCTCCCTTACACTTGGGTTAATATTTAAGAGTTTCGCGAGAAAAAGCTTTCTGCTCTTGTGCTACCACCCGTCTGTAGGCGGGTCCGGCCGAGGGTGAGGCCCCGAGGTTAATCAGGATTTACTCCTGGTTTGAACATGGGCCTGTCCATAAAAGCAAGGTAATCCTCGCAGTTGCGACCTGTAGTTTGGGCTTTTTTCTGGGATTCGCGTGCGGAAGATTTCGCAGCGGATTCTGGTCGTAGTGGGTTGCTCCACACATATTATTGATTTACTTCGCGAAGAGGAAATCGTGCCAACGTTTAATCAACTTGTGCGTAATGGGCGGAAACCGCCACGCTGGAAGACTTCGAGCCCGGCGCTGGAAAGCTGCCCGCAGAAGCGTGGAGTTTGTACGCGCGTGTACACTTCGACTCCCAAGAAGCCGAATTCGGCCTTGCGGAAAGTGGCGCGCGTGCGCCTCACCAACGGGATCGAAGTGACCACCTACATTCCAGGAGTCGGACACAACCTGCAGGAGCACTCGATCGTGCTCATCCGCGGGGGCCGTGTGAAAGATCTTCCGGGTGTTCGTTATCACGTGATCCGCGGCGCGCTGGATACCGCCGGCGTGGCCAATCGCAAACAGAGCCGTTCGAAGTACGGGGCCAAAAGGCCAAAATCTTAGGTTAAAGTATGCCACGCAGACGAAGAGCTGAAATTCGTGAAGTAGCGCCGGACGCGGTCTACAATTCCACCCTGGTCGAGAAGTTCGTGAATTCCATGATGTGGCAGGGCAAGAAGAATACCGCGCAGGGAATCTTCTACGACGCCATGGAGAAGATCAAGGAGCGCACCAGCGACGACCCGCTGAAGGCTTTCAAGAAGGCCGTCGAGAACGCCAAGCCGATGTTGGAAGTGAAGACGCGGCGCGTGGGCGGCGCCAACTATCAGGTGCCGATCGAAGTGCCGCAGAACCGGCGGACTTCGCTGGCCATGCGCTGGATCATCACCAACGCCCGCACGCGTCCCGAAAAGGGCATGGCGGAAAAGCTGGCCAATGAACTCAACGACGCCGCCAATCTGCGCGGCGGGGCGATCAAGAAACGCGACGACGTCCACCGCATGGCCGAGGCCAACAAGGCTTTCGCGCACTACCGGTGGTAACGACAGGGACATCAGGAGCTAATTCCAAACTGCATGGCTAGAACCACCCCGCTCGAAAGGATGAGAAATATCGGCATCGCCGCACATATCGATGCCGGTAAGACTACCACGACCGAGCGGATTTTGTATTACACGGGCAAGTCCCACAAACTGGGCGAAGTTCATGAGGGCACCGCCGTCATGGACTGGATGGAGCAGGAACAGGAACGCGGCATCACGATTACCTCGGCCGCGACCACCTGCGAGTGGCGGGACATTCAGATCAATATTATCGATACGCCCGGGCACGTCGATTTCACCGCCGAGGTGGAGCGCAGCCTGCGCGTGCTGGACGGCGCGGTGGCGGTATTCGACGCCGTAGCCGGCGTGCAGCCGCAATCGGAAACGGTTTGGCGGCAGGCGGACAAGTATTCGGTTCCGCGAATTTGCTTCATCAATAAGATGGACCGCGTAGGTGCGGATTTCTACCACTCGGTGCAGACGATCATCGACCGGCTGAAGTGCCGTCCGGTGGCGATTCAGATTCCGATCGGCGCGGAAGAGAAGTTTCTGGGCATCGTGGACCTGGTGGAGATGCGCGGCGTCATCTGGCACGACGAGACGCTGGGGTCGCAGTACGACGTGGTGGATATTCCCGACGACCTGAAGGAAAAGGCCAAGGAATACCGCGCGCTCATGATCGAGGCGATCAGCGAGCACGACGAAGCGCTGATGCACAAGTTCATCGAAGGCGAAACCGTCACCAACGATGAAATCCGCGCGGGGATCCGCAAGGCGACCATCGCTTTACAGATCTTCCCGGTAATTTGCGGCACGGCTTTCAAGAACAAGGGTGTCCAGACCATGCTGGATGCGGTGGTGGACTACCTTCCCTCTCCGCTGGACGTTCCGCCCATCGAGGGCCACGACGTAGACGATCCCGAAAAAATCCTGATCCGCCACGCTTCCGACAGCGAGCCGTTCTCGGCCTTGGTGTTCAAGATCATGACGGACCCGTACGTCGGCCAACTGGCATTCTTCCGGGTTTACTCGGGCACGCTGAAGAGCGGCGACCACGTATTCAATGTGGCCAAGAGCCGCAAGGAGCGCGTGGGTCGCCTGTTGCGCATGCACGCCAACAAGCGCGAGGAGATTCAAGAGATTGTGGCCGGCGACATCTGCGCCGCCGTCGGATTGAAGACGGTATCGACGGGCGACACGATTTGCGACGACGAGCACCCCATCGTGCTCGAATCCATCGATTTCCCGATGCCGGTGATTCAACTGGCGGTGGAGCCGAAGACCAAGGCCGACCAGGAAAAGATGGGCCTGGCGATTCAGAAACTGGCGCAGGAAGATCCCACCTTCCGGGTCAATACGGATCCGGAAACCGGCCAGACCATTCTTTCCGGAATGGGCGAACTGCACCTGGAAATCATCGTGGACCGCATGATGCGCGAGTTCGGTGTGGGGGCCAATGTCGGCAAGCCGCAGGTGGCGTATCGCGAAACCATTCGCAAGCACGCCGAGGCTGAAGGCCGCCACATCAAGCAGACCGGCGGTCACGGGCAATACGGCCACGTCAAGATCCGCGTAGAGCCTCTGCCTTCGGGCAGCGGGTTCGTGTTCGAGAACGAAGTCACCGGCGGCAGGGTGCCGAAGGAATACATCAACCCCACCGAGACCGGCATCAAGGAAGCGCTGGAAGGCGGAATTCTCGCCGGCTATCCGATGTCGGATATCCAGGTAACGCTGTACGACGGCAGTTACCACGATGTCGATTCCTCGGAAATGGCCTTCAAGATCGCCGGCTCCATGGCGATCAAGGAAGCGGCCAGGCGCGCCAAACCGGTGCTGCTGGAACCGATCATGGCCGTGGAAGTGGTGGTCCCGGAAGATTACATGGGCGACGTGATCGGCGACCTGTATTCCCGCCGCGGCCGCATCGAAGCTACGGAGTTGCGCGGAACTACGCGCATTATTAAATCGATGGTGCCGCTATCGGCGATGTTCGGGTACGCCAC
>JADGNP010000120.1 GCA_017883425.1 Candidatus Sulfotelmatobacter sp.
AGCCGCCGGGGTGAGGATGTGGCGCGGCGAGTGGAAGCCATCGCCACGTCCAATCCCGTCAGCCGGATGGCGACCGCCCTGAATGGCACATCCGCGGACTCCGCCGAATATTTTGAACTGGCCCGACAACTGGCTGAGGGTTACCAACTCGACTTTCTGGAATTTCTCGACGGGCACGGAACCATTATTTCTTCGGCGCAGTGGCAGGCAAAGTTCGGCTATCCCGAGACCGCGTTTGAGAGTCTCTCCGCGTCGAGCGGGGAGAGCGCGTTTCTGAAACGCGAAGAATTGCAGGACTCCACTGCTTTGGGGCTCTTTGCGGTGCGGTCGACTCGCATCGGTGATCATCCCGTCTACGTGATTGGCGGCCGGCGGCTCGACAAGAATTTTCTTTCCGCGCTGGACCTGCCCGCGGACATGCGCGTTCTGCTTTATCAGAATCGCAGCGATCATTTTTCGCCAGACTCGCTTCTGGATCCGTCTGCCCCGGGGAATGGCTCCGACGCCGCGCGACCCGCCGAGAAGTTCGCGCCTCTGATCGAGGCGGTGCGGCAGTATAACCAGGAAATGACCGGGATGGTTTCCTGGTCCTCCGATCAGGCAGATGACGAGGTGTTTCACGCGATTCCTCTGCGGGGCGCGGGCAAGGATCGTCCGTTGCTGGGAATTCTGCTGGTTGGAAATTCGCGGCGGTCCTATGTCGAACTGAAGCGGCGCATCCGTGCATTGGCGTTGCTGGTGGGCGGTGGCGGGATCATTCTGGCGATCCTGCTCAGCAGTTGGGCGGCGGCCAGGGTGACGCGTCCGGTGGAGCAACTGGCGCGGGCGGCGCAGGAGGTTGCCGCGGGCAACTGGGACACGCGAGTGGAGATTCGCGGCGGCGATGAAGTCGCGCAACTCGCCGAGTCCTTCAACCGCATGACGGCCGAATTGCTGGCGCAAAAAGAGCGTCTCGTGCAAACGGAACGAGTCGCTGCCTGGCGCGAACTGGCGCGCCGTCTGGCGCATGAGTTGAAGAATCCGCTGTTCCCTCTTCAACTCACGGTCGAGAACCTGATGCGCGCCCGGACGCAGAGCCCCGAACAGTTCGACGAAGTATTCAGCGAGAGTTCCCGCACCCTGCTGGCCGAGATCTCGAACCTCAAGGCCATCATTGGCCGCTTCAGCGAGTTTTCGAAGATGCCGCATCCGCAGTTGCAACCGGTGCAAGTGAATGAAATCCTGCGGGGCGTCGTGAAGCTGTACCAGGCGCAACTGCAGGCTCCGGGGCGCATGCCGATTGCCTGCAAACTGGAGTTGGACGAGAGTCTTGGCACGATCGCTGCCGATCACGATCTGCTGCACCGTGCGCTGTCGAACCTCGTGCTCAATGCGATGGACGCCATGCCCAATGGCGGGACGCTCACTCTCCGCAGCAGGCGCGAGGGTGGAAAGGTAATCATCGAAGTCGCAGACACCGGCTCTGGCCTGACCCGGGAGGAGTGCGAGCGTATTTTCACTCCTTATTACACCAGCAAGCAGCATGGAACCGGACTGGGCCTGGCAATCGTGCAATCGGTGGTCAGCGATCACGGCGGAAGAATCAGCGTGCAGAGCGAGCCGGGGCGGGGGACGACATTCGTCATCGAACTGCCGGATAATCTTGAGGCACTACAGAAGATCCCTGCCACGCAGAACGCAGGCGACAATACCGGGCAGTTTCCCGGCTGAAATCGCGAGGAGGACGGTTGCCACTCAAAGCGCATCTTTTGATCGTCGATGATGAAGCTAACACGCTGGCCTCGCTGTCGCGTGCCTTCCGGCTAGCGGGACACGAAGCCACGGTCTGCGATAACGCGGGAAAGGCCCTGGAACTGGCCAAGGCGCAGAACTTTGATCTCATTCTTTCCGATGTGGTCATGCCCGGCAAAGATGGCCTGACCCTGCTCGAGGAACTGAAACGGCAGGGAGTGACCGCTCCGGTGGTCATGATGTCGGGGCAGGCGCACATTGAAATGGCGGTGCGGGCGACACGGCTGGGCGCGCTCGACTTCCTGGAGAAGCCGATCTCCACCGACAAACTGATGCTCACCGTGGACAACGCGCTCAAGCTGCAACGCCTTGAAAGCGAGAACCGGCAACTCCGCCAGCGGCTCGGCAAGCACGAGATCGTGTGGAAGGGTGAAGCCATGCGGCGGGTGATGGCGCAACTGGAACGCGTGGCCGCAAGCGAGTCCCGCGTGTGCATCTTCGGAGAGACCGGCACCGGCAAGGAACTGGTCGCGCGAACCATTCACGAACGCAGTCCGCGGTCGGCCGGACCTTTCGTGACACTGAATTGCGCGGCCGTCCCAGCGGAGTTGATCGAGTCCGAACTTTTCGGACATGAAAAGGGTTCGTTCACGGGCGCGTCCGGACGCCACATCGGCAAGTTTGAGCAGGCCGACCAGGGAACGATTTTTCTCGACGAAATCGGCGACATGCCTCTGAATATGCAGGCCAAGTTACTGCGCGTGCTCGAAGAAGGCGAAGTCGAGCGCATCGGCGGCGACAAACCGGTTACCGTAAACGTTCGCGTTGTGGTCGCGACGCACCGCGATTTGGAGGCACGCGTACGGGAGGAGAAATTCCGGCAGGATCTGTTTCACCGCATCCACGTTTTCCCGCTAGTGCTCCCTCCGTTGCGCGAGCGGCGCGACGACATTCCGGCACTCGTGGAGCATTTCGCTGCGCAAGTATGCGCACAGAACGGATGGAAATCCGTTCCATTCGCGGCGGACGCGATCGAAGCGCTGCAGTCTCATACGTGGCCGGGCAATGTCCGCGAGTTGCGCAACATGGTCGAGCGGCTCATGCTGCTGGCCACCGATGGTCAAGTGGATCTGGCAACCGTGCAGATGGCGCTGCCGAAGACTTCTCCGGGAGCAGGCGTTGCACCCAGTGCCATTGGTTCCGGCACTCTCGCCGATCGTGTGCAGTCGTTCGAACGCGAAGTGATTCTCGCGGAACTGAAGCGCAGCCATCAGAACATGAGCCTGGCCGCGAAAACACTTGGCCTGGAGCGCAGTCACCTGTATAAGAAAGCGGAGCAACTGGGGATCGATCTGCGCGCCATGCGCCGCGAGCAGGATCTGCAGGATTGACTTCAAGTCAGCGCTAAGGTGACCTCCCCCTTCTTGCAAAGAACGCGAGAAATAAGGCACCCGGACCACGGAGACGGCTTTGGCGAAAACAGCCTGGATCCTCTGCCTTGTTTTCATCTTTCCGGTTCACGTTTTTGCGACCGAACCGCCGTCGCCTCCTGCTTACGGAGTCCGCATGGAACAGGCGTGGATTCCCATGAAAGACGGGGTGCGCCTGGCTGCGACTCTCTACATGCCGGACGGCGCGAAGCCGGGAGAGCGGTTCCCTGCCCTGCTCGAATATCTGCCGTATCGCAAAGACGATGGCACGGCCGCGGGTGATTATCCCAAGCATGCCTATTTCGCGCGACGCGGCTACGTGGGCGTGCGCGTCGACATTCGTGGGTTTGGTTCGAGCGAGGGGGTTCCACCCGAGCGCGAGTATTCCGAGCAAGAGCAGGTCGACGGGGAACAGATCATTGCGTGGCTCGCGCATCAGCCCTGGTCGAACGGCAATGTCGGCATGTTCGGTATTTCGTGGGGCGGGTTCACGGCGATGCAAATGGCGATGCGGCATCCGCCGGCGTTGAAGGCAATTCTTGCGGTGCACGCTACTGCTGAGTTGTTCCACGATGACGTCCACTACGTCGACGGGATGGCGCACGTCGACGAATTCGAATTGAACATGGACATGGCCGAGGGCTGGGTGGGCGCGCCCGACTATTCGCTCGATGAAAAAGTCCTCGGGCCACGCTTCGACTCACCACCGTGGTCGCTGCTCTACTTGAAGCACCAGCACGACGGACCGTTCTGGCGCGACCGGGTGCGGCCACTCAGTGAGATCACGACTCCGAGTTTTCTCATCGGCGGCATGCAGGACGGCTATCGCGACAACGTTCCCGACATGCTGATGAAGTCCAAGGCACCGATCAAGGCGATTGTCGGCCCGTGGAACCATTCCTTTCCCAATGACGCAGACTTCGGACCAAGGGTCGAATGGCGCGATCAGGCCGTACGCTGGTTCGACTATTGGCTCAAGGGACGGGACACCGGAGTTCAGCAGGATCCGCGGCTGGTGATCTACATGCAGCACTGGCACCCGCCGGATCCAACTCTACAGAACGTGCCGGGAGAATGGCGGCGTGAAGATGTCTGGCCGCCCAAGGACGAGACGGATACGACATTTTTCTTGCAGGGGAATCACACGCTGGAAGGCTCTGCCGCGGTTCGGGCCACGCATCAATTGAAGTACGTTCCCACCGTCGGCGTGGAGGCGGGCTTCTGGTGGGGAGAGTTGTTGAGCGATCCCCGGCCGGTGGACGCGTTCAGCCTGGTCTATGATTCCGCTCCGCTGGAACATGAGGAGGCGATTCTCGGACGTCCGCATGTCCTGCTGCGAGCTTCCGCGACCGCGCCGCTGGCCAATTGGTTCGCGCGGCTGTCGGACGTGGCTCCCGACGGTACGGTCACACAGATTACGGGAGCGGGATTGAATGGGGCGCAACGGGAATCAATGACCGATCCGCGCGATCTGGAGCCGGGGAAGGTTTATTCGCTGGACATCGAAATGCACTTGACTTCGTGGGTGTTTCCAAAAGGCCATCGCATCCGGGTCGCAATTTCAAACTCGTTGTGGCCCATGGTGCTCCCGACGCCGTATGCGATGACGACATCGCTCGATCTCGGCGGTCCCGACGGATCGCGGATGATCCTTCCGGTCGTTCCGGTGCACGGGTCGGCTGCGCCGGAATTCTCGCCTCCTCAACCCTCCGAGGAGCGAAAAGACATTAAGAACGAAGGCTTTCCCTGGCCCGGCGAGTGGACGGTGGAACGCGATGAAGCCCGCCAGAAGACGACGGTGCACTGGAAGGGCAAGGATGGATATGAGTATCCGTGGGGCACGGAAAATGATTTTGAGAACCTCACTTACGAAGGCGACGACGCCCACCCGGAAACCTGCTCAGTGCGAGGTGAGGCAGAGAGCGTCTTCGCCCTCAAGGGCCGTACGCTGGTGTGGCGCGGGCATCTTCTGGTGACGACCGATCAGAAAAACTTCTACTACAAGTACACGCGGGAGTTGCTGAAAGACGGGCAGATCGTCAAGTCCAAGACTTGGCAGGAAACGATTCCGCGCGATCATCAGTGAGTGAGTTATAGAGCGAACCGGAAAACTCAATCGGCCGCCGCAATCGATGGTGCGGGCTGCCCCTTCAGATCGGCGGCGACCAACTGGTGGAATAACTGCTCCCCCGCCTCGCGCCGCACAGAGAGCCGGCCAGCGCCGTAAGCCCGCGACTTCAGGCCGCGCTGCACATCTTCGCAAATGCCGAGATCTTCGTCCTGCACGCGGTTGCCGACGTTCACCGACTCGGTGTTATACGCGCGCCGGGCATCGCTCACGTCGCCGAAATAGAAATCGAAGATCACGGTGCAATGATCGGCATCCCCGGGGACGACATAGTTCGTATCCATGTATCCCTCGTAGCAATTGATCATGAGGTTCGGATACTGCCAGAAATACCAGGCGCGGTCGCCTTTGCGCGTCGCGCCGGTAGCGGCATCCTCGTCGGAAGCGACCATGGGGCTTGACTGCAGGCAATAGCGATCTTCGTTCTCGATGGTGTACTGCTTGTAATCGAGCACGGAGTTCAGTCCTTTGTGCAGGTGGGGAACATGATATCCGCCATCCAGGTAGTTATCGACGTAGACCTTCCAGTTGCAGTGAATGTCATAGGTCCGGCGGTCGAAGTAGTGCAACTTGCTGACGCCCAGCGGCGCAACGCGCTTGACCAGACCGCCGAGAAATTGCTGCAAGGGCGCAGCCTGGGGATCGAGGTTCACGAACACAAAGCACTCCCAGGTTTCAACGCGGATTGGAACCAAGCCGTTCTCACCGCGATCAAAGTTCTGCACGCCATCGAACTCAGGCATGCCTTTGAGCGATCCATCCAGACCGTATTTCCAACCGTGGTAAGGACATTGCAAAATCTCCGCGTGGCCGCAGGGCTGGGTCACGACTGCCGCGGCGTGGTGCCGGCATACGTTGTAGAAAGCGCGCAGCGTGCTGTCGCCTCCGCGAACGACAACGATGGGCTCTCCGGCTAGCCGCGTAGCAACAAACTCTCCCGGCTTCCGCAACTGATCGGTGCGGGCGACGAGTTGCCAAGTCTTGCTGAAGACATTGAGCCGCTCCAGGTCGGCGATCCGCGGATCGACATACCAGGGTGCAGGGATGGTCGACGCCTCCGACAGCGGGGCACGATCGTTATAGCTGGAGAGAATCTGCTCAACGGTTGCTTGCATGTTTATGCTCTCGAATGAATGGTCGGTCTTTCGACATCCCTGCTACTGCAACTGCGAGATAAGCCTTCGACATCTACCGGCGGCGATCCCCGCGTGCCAGCGGACGCGCGCTGGGCACGGGATCTGTGGCCACGGCACCAATCGCCCGCTGCAACACATCCAGAAATTGCTGCATTCGGGCTTCCTTCTTCTCTGCCAGTTCCCCCTGGCGGCGGAACAACCCCGGATCAAGTTCAGCAGTGAGGAGCGCATCCTGGAAGCGTTCCATCATCCAATCGAGGATCGAAACGATCATCTCGATGTCCATGTCCCTGCGCAGTTCGCGGCGCTCTAATCCGAAGCGCACAAAACTCTCCGTACCGTATGGATCTTCGCTGATGAGGAAGCGGTTAATCTCGCGCTTCAGCACGAGATCGGTACCATAATTCCCCAGCAGAGAAATGCGATAAGGAATCCAGTCCTCGTGCACCAGATGCTCGGTGCGTACCAACCAGTAACGGAGCACCTCGAAGAAGCCAGCCCGGCGGGTTTCCGCAGGGGCATCGAGATACTTGGCAAACGAGCGGACAGAGCGCTTATAGACCTCGAAGAACAACCCATCCTTGCTGCCAAAGTGCTGGAAGATGGAGCCTTTGGCGATACCGAGCGCGATGGCGATGTCCCCGACTCGGGCCGCGTGATAACCATATTCGGCGAAATGCTGCGTGGCGGCCTCGATGATGCGGCTGCGTTTTGCCTCCGAGCGAGGACGTGTCGGGGCCTGGCGCTGGTAGAGCGGTGGAGTGACGCGATTGCTGGCGATTCCCGGCATAGATAATGACTGTAAGTCACGACAGCATACAGGAGCGCTCTGTCGATTTCAACTTCATTTTCGCTGCCGTTTACGATAGTGTTGTTCGATTCAGGACACGCTCCGTGACTTCAAGTCAAACCAGACAAAATGCTCCAAGATCAATGTACGACGCCATCGTGATCGGCGCAGGTCATAACGGACTCACGGCTGCGGCTTATCTGGCGCGAGCGGGACTCTCCACGCTCGTCCTCGAGCGCCGGGATATTGTCGGCGGATGCTGCGTGACGGAGGAAATCGCGCCCGGCTGCCGCGTGTCGACAACTTCTTATATTGCCAGCATGCTCCGCCCGGAAGTGATCTCTGAATTGCAACTGGCGAGTCACGGCCTGCGCATGATTCCCTGCGATCCGGCGATTCAGGTTCCGTTTCCTGACGGACATGTAGTGCCGTGGTGGGTCGACCGCGAACGAGCCCGGCAAGAATTTTCCAAGATTTCCGCAAAAGATGCAGCGCGGTTTGTGCAAGTCGACGATCAGTTAAAAAAGCTGGCACGATACTTGCAGCCGTTCTTCATGGAACCTCCGCCGGAAGTTGACACATCCACCGTGAAAGGCTGGACCGATTTATTCCGGGTTGGCAGACGGTTTCGCGGCATTTCCGGCGCCGAGATTGCGCAACTCGTGTCGTTCCTCACCGGCAGTCTCGGTGAGTTTCTCGATCACAACTACGAGTCCGAGAAAATGAAGACGATGTTTCTGGCCAATAATGTCTACGGCAAGCATGGCGGCCCGTACCAGCCGGGCACGGCAATCGGACTGCTCTTTCATCTGCTCAGCGGCGGAGAGCACGAACTACAGGGCTTTTATGGACATGTGATGGGCGGCATGGGATCGATCACGCAAGCGCTGGCTGCCGCGGGAAGAAAGCTTGGAGTGGAGATTCGCACTTCCGCAGCGGTTGCGCGCATCGAGGTGCGCAATGGCCGGGCGCGCAGCGTGGTGCTGGAAGACGGCACCGAACTTCGCGCCCGCATGGTTCTCTCCAACGCCGATCCCAAGCGAACGTTCCTGGGACTTCTGGACGCGAACGATCTTCCAGAAGATTTTCTGTTCGCCGTGCGCGGCATCAAGATGCAGGGCCCGTGCGCAAAAGTAAACATGGTCCTGGGTGAAGAGCCGCGATTCACCGGAACGTCGCCCCAGGCAACGGCGCTCGAGCGCACGTTCTACACGCTCGTTCCATCGCTTGCATTCGCGGAACGCTGCTACGACATTGCCAAGTTCGGAGACATCCCCGAAGAATTGTGGGTCGATTGTGTCGTGTCGTCGAATGCGGATGATTCCCTGGCTCCGCCGGGCAAGCACATTCTCACATGCTTTGTGCAGTACGTGCCTTATCACCTGCGAGAGGGAAATTGGGACGAAAAGCGTGATCTGCTGGGCGATCGCGTGGTCAAGAAGATCGCCGAATACGCACCCAATGTTCCCGGCGCCATTGTGGCTCGGCAGGTCCTCACTCCGCTCGATCTGGAGCGCACTTACGGCTTGACCGAGGGCAACATTTTTCACGGCGATCTGCGACTGGAGCAACTCTTCTTTATGCGGCCCGTGCCCGGCTGGTCGCAATACCGGACTCCCGTCGCCGGACTCTATCTGTGCGGGGCGGGCGCGCATCCCGGGGGCGGCGTCACGGGAGCGCCCGGGCGGAATGCCGCACATCAGGCGCTGCGTGACTGGAAGAAGGGACGATTGCAGGAGGCGGCCGCGTGAGCTCTGCCAACGGGCGTTCCAACTCGCTGCCCCATTCTTGGCCAAAGACCGCCGACATCGTAATCCTCGGCGCGGGAGTCATGGGAGCATCGATTGCGTTTCATCTCGCCAAGCGGAAGGCGGGAAAGATCGTTGTGATCGACAAAGATCACGTCGGTCGCGGAGGCAGCGGGCGGTCGTCCGCTCTGATCCGCATGCACTACAGCTTTCCTCCGGAAGTGGAATTGGCGTTGATCAGCCTGCGCATGTTTCAGAACTGGCAGGAGATCGTGGGTCAGCCCGGAGATTTTCGCAAGACCGGCTTCGTGCGCATCGTTCATCCCAATGAAACCGCCCGCCTCAAGCGGAATGTCGAGATGCAACGCCAGTTGGGAGCAAGCGTCGACCTCATCGACAAGCATGATCTGCACGAACTCGAGCCGGACTGGAATGTAGACGAGGTGGAACTGGCCGCTTACGAGCCGGACTCGGGATACGGCGACGGTGCGGGAGTCGCTGGAGACTTCCTCGGAGCCGCGCGCGATATGGGTGCAACCTATCTATCGCGCACCCAGGCGACTGAGTTTGTCGTCGAGGCTGGCCACGTTTGCGGTGTCATCACAGACCATGGAACCATCTCGTCTCCGACGGTCATTTCCGCCACTGGGCCGTGGACGCGGCCCCTGCTTCAGAAAGCCGGTTGTGATCTTCCCATCGAATGTGAATATCACCAAGTCGCAATTCTGCGAAATGCACCGGGCATGCAGGGTGGGGGCTGCGCCTGCATCGATTCCGTCACGGCAACCTATTTTCGTTCCGACGCTCACGACAAGTTTCTGGTTGGAGATTTTTATGGAAAGCGCCCTATCGATCCGGATGATTTTCCGCAACGCGCCTCCGACGGTTCGCTGGAAGAAATCATTGAGCGCGCGTGCCGCCGGGTTCCGAAGCTTGCGGGCGCAGAAGTCATGCGCGGCGTGACTGGCGTCTATGACATGACGCCAGATTCGCGGCCCCTGCTGGGCGAGATCCCTGGAATCCGTGGCCTGTACGTGTGCGCTGGATTTTCCGGCATGGGCTTCAAGATTTCCCCCGCGATCGGCCTGGTGATGAGCGAACTTGTGCTCGACGGCAATGGTAGAACCGTGGACATCAGCGCGTTCCGCCCCAACCGCTTCGCAGACAACCAGCCGATCAAGGCTGAGTACGAATATGTGGATGACTAGTAACTCTCAGGAGCAAGCATGAAAAAGAAAGGCATTCTCGAACGCCTGAAGGAAGGCCCCGTGCTGGGCGACGGCGGCTATTTACTGGAACTCGAAAAACGGGGATGGGTGCGCGCGGGTCCGTTCACGCCGGAAGTGGTCCTGACCTATCCGAATGCTCTGCGCGAATTGCATGTGGAGTTTCGCGAAGCCGGCGCCGAGGTACTGCAAGCGCTTACGTTCTACGCCAGCCGCGACAAACTTGCGACTGTGGGCCTTGAGAACCGACTGGAAGAACTCAACCGCTCCGCGGTTCGCGTGGCGCGCGAGGTCGCGGGTGATCAATGCCTGGTCGCCGGAAACCTGAGCCTGACGTGGATGTACGAGCCCGGCAGTCCTTCCGCCGCTGATCGGGTCCGCAAAACCTTCGACGAGCAACTGGTGGTTCAGGTCGACGAAGGCGTTGACTTCATTATCGGAGAGACTTTTTCCTGGCTGGGCGAAGCCCTGATCGCGGTGGAACGCGCCAAGAAAACGGGCTTGCCTGCGATGGTCACGATCTGCTTTGAGAATAAAGATGAGACTGCCGAGGGCACGAATGCTGCGGATGCCGCGAAGAAACTCTTCGATGCAGGAGCCGACATTGTCGGCATGAATTGCCTGCGCCCGCCACAGCATATCCTCGGACCGATGGAGCAGATGCGCAAGGCGGTTTCGGGATATCTCGCCTGTCAACCGGTCGCATATCGCACGCCGAAAGACAAACCCGATTTCACGAGCCTTCCGGAATTTCCCTACGCATTGGATCCTCTGCAACTCACGCGCAAGGAAATGGCGGACTATGCTCTGCAGGCTCGCGATCTGGGAATCAATTTCATCGGCGCGTGTTGCGGGACGGTCGCCATGCACATTCGCGAAATGGCGCGCGTCCTCAACAAGCTGCCCGAAGATTCTCGCATTTGGAAAAAAGGCGGCGAGAAGCCCATGTCGGCGTACGAATACTACGATCACGACCATCTGGAACCGAGTAGCAAGAAATAGATCAGGCGCGTCGCAAGCGGAGTGAACCAACGCAGGCCCCGTCTTGAGCGGGGCCCGCATCTTGATTGAGGGCAGAAAAGACTAGCCAGCTTTTCGCACGCTTGGCTCTTGGGCATGCACCAGAGGAACATCGACCAGATGCTCACTCAAGAACCACACCTGCAGTTCGTTGGCACGCAGCACATCGCTGACGACCATATCGTTCGTGCCATCATCGCCAAGCTCGGAAGCGCGCCGAGCTAGCTGCCGGCAGTGACCGATGATGATCTGATGCGCATCCAACAGGCGGGAGATTTGGACGGGTACTTCTTCCCGGCCACGCGGCGGACGCTCGATACGTGTAGTCTCGGCAACGTCGGCGGCCATGGCCAGCGAAACTCCACCGAGCAACTGGATCCGCTCGGCAATCTCGTCGACGACCTCCACTTGCTCCTCGTAGTGTTTGTCGAACAACAGGTGCAGCTGATAGAACGTAGGCCCTGCGACTTGCCAATGCGACTTCTTGTAGAGATCGCGTAGTGTCATGGTATCGGCGAGCAACAGATTCAGTTGCTCGGTCATTTCCAGGCGCACCGGCTCTTCCAACTCGAGCGGCAGGCCGTGCGAGACCGTACCGTAAGCTTGAATCTCACCGGCCCGCTGGTGAATCCGGGGCTGGGCGCTGATTGTGGATTGACGGGCGGATGGGAGTTCTTTCTTCGCCATAGGGGAACCTCCTGGTTTCGCAAGTGAGCTTGCTAAGTTTGAGGGAACTCGGAGTGAGTTCGGCACAATCTCGGCAATACCGCTTGGATGCCGCTATTCTTGACAGGATGCTACAGTTCTTGCCCTTAAGGGAAATCGCGAAGAATCGCCGGGAAAGACATTGGCCTCGAAACCGTATGAACGACGAATCGCGACAAGGAGGCCCGTGAGCCGCGACGATTGGTCTTGGGGCAAGGTTTGACGGCACTCCGCGTGGTTGCTATGATCGAAGTGCGGGGTGGAGCAGTCTGGTAGCTCGTTGGGCTCATAACCCAAAGGTCGGTGGTTCAAATCCACCCCCCGCAACCAAC
>JADGNP010000569.1 GCA_017883425.1 Candidatus Sulfotelmatobacter sp.
GAGCCATCCGCTGACCCAAGGGTGGTATTGACCCTGGCGCTCGCGGGTAGCATTCTTCATTCATCAATTCACACAGTACTGCAACGCCACTTGGAGGACGCATGGCCGAGCCCCAGCAAGAGAAGAGGGGTGCACGACGCTTTCCGCTCCGGGTACCAGTCACGGTCGATCACGACAGCGCCACCCACGCTGCCCAGCTTCGTGACGTCAGCGCACGCGGCATCTGTTTTTACCTGGACTCCGCCGTCACGCAAGGATCGCCCATTGGATTCACGCTGACTCTTCCTCCCGAGATCACGCTCACAGAAAGTATCCGCGTGCAATGCAAAGGCCGCGTGGTGCGGGTGGATAATGCCAGAGCCGATGGTAAACTCGCCGTGGCTGCCGTCATCGAAGAATACGAGTTTCTGCCGGAAGCCTGAAAGCGGACCTCAAACGTCAGACCTCAGACCTCGGACCTCAGACCCTTCCATCCAAATGTACTCGCTTAGTACCGTGACGGTTGATTGTTGCCGCGTGTGGCAGGCGTAGCGCCGGCATCTTGCCGGCTGTCCCGAGGGCGTCTCGCCCTCGGCGCGGCGGCGCTACTTTGCGACGCCCGGCATGAGAGGTCTGAGGTCTGACGTCCAAGGTCTGACGCCGGTTCTAATCACTTCTCTCGCATCCACCGCAGGTGATATGTTTCCTTCAAGCTTCCAGTGAGGGAATCTTTGCCGCGAGCTGTGCTCAAATCTGGGTGCGTGATGATGTTGGCGGCGCTGCTTGCTGCCGAGGTTGCGGCCCAAACCTTTGGTCCGCCACCGGTGGTGACGAGCGTTCGCATCGTTCATGAACGCGGCGTGCCTGCGGTCGAAATTCTTTCCAGCAGCCCCGTCATCCCCGAAATTCAGATGCTCGATTCTCCCCCGCGCCTCGTCATCGATCTTCCCAACTCGCGTCTGGGATTGACGCAGAAGCGGATCCCAATTCAAAAAGAAAACATCCTGGCGATCCGCGTCGATCAATTCCAGCACAAACCTCCGGTGACGCGCATCGTTCTCGACTTGCTGTCGCCCTATGGCTATTCGTGGGATGGAGCCGGCCATCGCCTGATGGTGCGTCTCAAGCCGGCCAGCGATGTGAACGCCGGCAAGAAGTCGTCCCCGTTCCAGCCGCCGATGGTTCCGGGCTTATCTCTGGCCGCTACTCCGGCCGTGGTGCCGGTGACCAGTGGTTCGGGGGCCATGGTGCTGGCGGGAAGCCGCATCGGATCGGGGTCGGCGGTGACGGCCGGTTCGGAAACGGCGGTACTACGTGTGTCGGGCGGAGGAGAAGTTCGCGTGTGCCCCGGGACGACGGTTTCGGTGACGCCCTCGCAGACCAAGCGCGACCTGATGCTCGGCCTGAGCACCGGCGCGATCGAGGCGCACTATACGCTGCGCGCGTCGGCCGACGCGGTGCTGACTCCGGACTTCCGCATTCTGTTTGCGGGGCCGGGAGAATTTCACTATGCCATCAGCGCCGACGCGCATGGCAACACCTGCGTGCGCGCGCTGAAGGGCAATACTTCTTCGGCGATCGTTTCGGAGCTGATGGGAGACCGGATTTACCAGGTCAAGCCGGCCGAGCAGGCGGTGTTTCACTCCGGACAGATCGACAAGGTGGACGGCGATGTTCCGCTGGAGTGCGGATGTCCTCCACCTTCGCCGCTCATGCGGGCTCAGGCGCCTTTTGCCCCGAACGTGCCCGACTCGGAATTGCCGGAGAAGGTGCGCATCGGAGGGAGTGAGACTCCCGCTACGCCTGCGGGGAACGGGTCTTTGGGCTCGACAGCTTTGGGCGCGTCCGCTGCGGGCACAAGGCTCTCGAGTGGGCCGGAGACGGCGCCTTTGCCGCCTTCTCAGCCGAACGACGTTCACGTGCAGGTGGATGCGCCGTTTGTGTTTACCGCGAAGAACCGCGCGGCCAGCGCGCTGCCGGCGCCCGTGCAGGCGGCCAAAGACTTGCCGGTCGAGGATTCTCCGGCACGACAGGTTCATCTCGACGCAGTGGTTCAGTCTCCGACTCCGGAGAAGCAGAATAAGCCTGAGCACCGCGGTTTCTTCCGGCGGGTCGGAGGATTCTTTGGCGCCATCTTCAAGTAAGGCGTCTAGTCAGCATCGCCTTGGCGTCGGCATTTTGTAGCGCCGGCATCCTGCCGGCTGTCGCGAGAGCCTGCCCTGAGCCTGTCGAAGGGGCATCCGACTTCGCTCAGGACAAGCCTTGCCCTCGCATGTGCGGGCGGGACGCCCCCACGACAGCCGCCGGGACGGCGGCGCTACGTTTTCTTTCGGGCTACTTTCTCTTCCGCGGAAATCCTTTTCGCGCGGGCCTGCGTCTTACGGCAAGTTGGGTTGAGATCGTTCGCGACAACTCGTCGGTAGGAGCGCGCCATGACCGCTGCATCTCCGGGACCGGGGCCGAATATCTTTTCGATCCTCTCAGGGGAAAATGATGGCCTATACCGTGCCCGGCGTGAGACCTTCTTCTTCTCGCTGCTCGGGCAGGCGGTGATCGTGGGACTGCTCGTCTACTTCACCAGTTGTGTAATCCGGAGCACACCCGAGATCGCCCGGCAACTTCCCAAGTTCAGTGAGCTTCCCTTGGTCTTCTCGGGACACAACGGGGGCGGGGGCGGCAACCATGACCCGCTGCCGGCCTCGCGCGGCAATATTCCCAAGGCCTCGCTCGATCCTCAACTTGCGCCCCCGACCGTGATTCTCCCGAAGGAACCGCCGAAGCTTCCCGTGGAGGAGACGGTGAGGGTGGCTCCGGACGTTCGTCTGCTGCAGGGCGGGCAAATTGGCGATCCCATGTCGAAGTTTTCTCTGCTGTCCAACGGACCGGGCGGTCCCGGAGGGATCGGTCCCGGATGTTGCGATGGCATCGGCCCCTCAACCGGGCCCGGAGTCGGTGCCGGGCCGCCGGGAATTTTTCCGGCGGGCAGGCAGGGTGTGACCGTGCCGCAGGTGATCTTCAACCCGGAGCCGAGCTTTTCCGACGAGGCCCGAAAGGCGAAGGCGCAGGGCATCGTGCTGTTGCTGTTGGTGGTCGGCAAGGACGGGCACACCTACGATATTCGCGTGGGGCAGAGCCTGGGAATGGGTTTAGACGAGAAGGCAATCGAGGCCGTGAACCGCTGGCGCTTCCGGCCGGCCACTCTGAACGGCCAGCCGGTGGCGACGCAGATCGCGGTCCAGGTGGATTTCCACCTGTACTAGCGCGACAAGAAAACGACGTCGGACCTCAGGCGTCGGACTTCAGCTACCACTCGGCTCAGTCGTGCCGAGGTCTGAGGTCTGACGCCGTTCTCTTAGCTTCGGGTGATGGCGCGGCGCAGCGGCTCTGCTTTCTCCCGAACCGTGTCGCGCAGATTTTCGGCGATATCCGCGCCGCGACTGGCTACGTCGCGCACCCGGTCACTGGCTTCGCGCACGCGGCCCTTCGCCTCGTCGGCCCAATCGCCAAGAGTATCGGTGGCATCTTCGAGGCCGCGCTTCAGGTCGCGGCGCATCTGCTTGCCGGTCTTGGGCGCGAGCAGAAGCCCGGCCAGGGCTCCGGCGCCCAATCCAATCAAGAGGAACGTAATTGCCGTGCCCAGGTTGCTGCTTTCTGAAGATTCGTAACGTCCGATTCGCATGATGAAGACCTCA
>JADGNP010000570.1 GCA_017883425.1 Candidatus Sulfotelmatobacter sp.
GCGGCCGTTCACGCGGTAGAATCAGTGCGAAGAAGCGCCATGCGTATCTCGAGCCGCCGCGGAACGATCGCATTCTTTCTCTGCCTGGGCATTGTCCTGGTGGCACTGGCTGTTGCCCTCAACGTCGGCTGGATCATCCTCAACTGGCGGGAGAGAGTACTGCTGTTTTTTGGCATCGTCTTTTTCGCACTGATTATTGCGGGCATGGTAGTGAATACGATTTTTCTGGTGCGCGAACTCCGGCGCAACGAGCAGCACGACAGCTTTATCAACGCCGTTACCCACGAATTGAAGACGCCGGTGTCTTCGATTCGGCTGCACTTGGAAACACTGCAGCGCCGCGATCTGCCAGAAGCGCAGAAGCAGGAGTTTTACCGGCTGATGCTGAGCGACACGGACCGGCTGACCGAGACGGTGGAGCAGGTGCTCCGCGCGGGACGAGCGGGCGACAAAAAAGCGGGACGAGAAAAAACGGAGGTTGACTTCGGTCAACTGGTTCGCGACTGTATGGACGCCACCCGGGCGCGGCATCACTTGCAGCCGGAGGCGATCCGCTATGAGGAGGCATCGAGCAACGGGAACGGACTGCGGGTGCGGGGCAGCGCGGAAGATTTGCGCACCGCGGTTACCAATGTGCTCGACAACGCCGTCAAATACTCTGGGGAGAGTGTCGACGTGCGGGTGCGGCTGGAAACGCCCGACGAAAAACGCATTGTGCTGCGCGTGCAGGACCAGGGAGTGGGGATTCCCGCCGATGATATGAAGCGCATCTTCAAACGCTTTTATCGGGTGACGCACCGTTCGCTGGCGCATGTAAAGGGGACAGGACTGGGCCTGTTTATTGTGAAGGCGATTGCGCAAAAGCATGGAGGCAAAGTTTTTGCCGAGAGCAAGGGGGAAGGACAGGGAACCACGATTGTTCTCGAACTGCCAAGGGGGGCGGCATGAGCAGGGTGCTGGTGGTGGAAGATGAAGCTCATCTGGCGCAGGGGTTGCGCTTCAACCTGGAAGCCGAAGGGTATGCGGCGGAAGTGGTGGGAAATGGGGAAGCGGCCACCGATCGACTGCTGGAGAAGAAAGAGAGTTTTGATGCGGTGGTGCTCGACATCATGCTTCCGGGGAAAGATGGGTTCAGCGTGGTGTCGGAGTTGCGAGCGGCGCGGAATTACGTGCCGGTGCTGATGCTGACGGCGATGGGACGTCCGGAGGATGTGCTGAAGGGCTTTGCCGCCGGGGCAGACGATTATCTGGCGAAGCCGTTCGATCTTTCAATCTTGCTGGCGCGGTTGCAGGGGTTGCTGCGCCGCAGCCAGTGGACGCGCGGAGGGCAGGCACCCGGGCCGGGCGAGGCGCGAACCGATGCCGGGGCCATTGGAGATTTCGGAACATTTTCATTTTGCGGGAAGACGATCGACTTTGGTGCGCTGGAACTGCGGTCGGGAGAGAGCACGATTCATCTGACGCTGATGGAGTCGGAACTCCTGCGTCATCTGGTGCGCAACGACGGGCGCATTGTGTCGCGCAAGCAGATTCTGGAAGAAGTGTGGGGACTGCACGAAGATACCGACACGCGCGCCATCGACAATTTCGTGGTGCGGTTGCGGCGATATATTGAAGACGATCCGGCGAATCCGCGGCACTTGCTCACGGTACGGGGGGTGGGGTATCGGTTTCTGGCGAATCCGGAAAGAGAGTAAGAAGACGGAATGCGCTGAGTTGCCTCAGTACTCTGCAGGTTGCGGGAAACCGTAATCTGTCGAGGAGGGACGACCACAGAGGGTGAAGCCCGCGCTGATTCACACGCCTTACGCGGCCCTGAAGGAAGGGCCGCTCTTCCACTGTGCTGCATACAGGTGTGATTTTCCGCCGCCTGCTTACGCGCGGCACAATTCCGCCACCAGCGTTTCCCGACGCTGTAGCGCGATGCCGTCGAGGCGGCGCAGAACAATCAGGTACAGCGGAATGGAGATCGCTGCGAGCACAAGAAAGAGCAGCGTGGCGATCCACAGATCTTTGTAGAGCCGCGCGATGGTGAAGGCCGCGACACCCACGCCTACGATCACGATCTGCACGCCCAGGCTCGCCAGGACGGTCGTTTGGGAGACGTTCTGGCGGCCGAAGGTGGAGAAATCACGTTTCCTCGGCGCATAGATGGAGAGCAGGTTGCCGGCGGCGAAGTTCAAGGGCGCGGCGAAAAGAAGTCCAGCCACAGTCGCAATCGAAACCGCGAGGTGCGGGGCGCCGTAAAGATAGGTGACGGCAATCCACGCAAATGCGGTGTTCGCGATGAGGATGCTGGCGTGGGTAAGGTTTTTCCCCAGCACGATCTGACGGAAATTGACTGGCGACGCATAGAAGAACTGAATGCCGGCGGCATCGCCGCCGAAGCTGTTGAAGACCAGGTTGGTGAGGACCAGGAGCGCGTAGGCGGCTGCGCCGGGGAAGGCCATGTCGGGCGTGCGGCTGAGGTAGTTGGACCGCATGGGATTCATCGGTCCCAGGCGAAAGATCAGCAGCATGAAGATCGGCATGATCAAGGTGAGCAGCATGGGGCCGCTGCGGGCGAGATAGCGCATTTCTTTTTCGAATACCGCCGCGACCGACTGCGAAAACCCCGGCAGGTTCCATCCCACTTGTAGGCCTTGTACCTGGGCAACGGCGGGGCGCGCTGCGACCTCGCTGAGATTCTCACCGCGAAATTGGGCGCGCAGGCGCAGGTGCAGCAGGGATCCAATGGCCATGGTCAGCGCTGCGAGGAAAAGCAGGGACATAAAGCCGGTCACGAATCGTGCATGGGAAGTCTGGGCAATGGCATCGGCGGCGAGACCGGGAGGCAACAACGCCTGGACCTGGGCTGCGATCTCTGCCGCCCGGCTGAACTCGGGGTGCGGCTTTTTCCCGATACGCTCAACGATCGGGCCGATCAATTGAAAGCTGAGCATCACCAGGATGAAAAGCACGCCCATGATTTCGCGGGTGCGGCGCTGCGCCAGCCAGCGCTCCAGCCAGGCGAAGACCGTTTGCATCAGGACGAGGTTGAACAGTGCGAAGGTCAACAGCACCAGGAGAGTCCAGGGAAACAGCAGAGGGCGTGCGAAGGTGACGCCGATCAGAATCCCGAACAGGCCCACGCTGCCGAGCGCGCTCGCCGGGTCGAAGAAGCCGTACGCCAGACGGATCAGAAAGTACGAACGGTAGGTAAGAGGGAACCGCAGTAGGTCGCCGGAGTCAGGGTTATTGGTGAAGGCGGTCGCCATCAGGGGAAAGACTTGCCAGAAGAAAAAGATTGGCCACAACAGGATCGCGAGGTACTCGGCTTGGCCATGCGAGACGAAATACCAGGCGCATCCGGTAGCGAAGGTAAAGCCGCCAAGTCCGCCGAGGGAGAAGGCGACGGTGACGAGGATGCGTGACGCCAACTCCATTTTGCCGCGCTTGCTGCGCAGGCCATTGACGAACATGCGCCAGCGGAGTTCGGCGACGGCGGTGAGCTGGCTGCGGCGGTGGATGGAGGAGGTCATTCTGACTGCCTTTTAGCTTTCATCCCAGCCACGAAAGCTCCTGCTCGGTGCGGTGCGTTCCACCGACGATGCGCAGGAAGAGTTGTTCCAGAGTCAGCTTCTCGCCCGAGGCTGCAGCGCCATCGCCCGATTCGGCGGGGGTTTGG
>JADGNP010000571.1 GCA_017883425.1 Candidatus Sulfotelmatobacter sp.
CGTTGCATGCGTTGGTCCCGTTGGCCCCCGCGCAGACATCGTTGAGGTGATGAACATCTCACGCGGAGGAATGTGTTTCCGTAGTTCGCGGACTTACCGTGAGGACAGCTGGATTCAGGTTGCTGTCCCGTACACGGAGGGTGCAGTGAACATTTTCGTGGCCGGTCGCATAGTCCGATCCCGCAGGATCAACAACGCTTTAACCGAATATGGAGTCGAGTACGTAAAGAGTCAAGACTAGCCAATTCTGTCGGCAAAGTGTGTTGTGCCTTCACTAACAGCGGATTCCGACATTCCTGCCTTGCGTTTCAAAGGTCCCAGAGCCCCCGCCCCCCGGTGGCCCTTAAGGCTTGGTGCAGCGGTGCAGCGCCCCATTTTTATGCGGACTTTCGCCCCCTGTTTCGCCAAGTCGGCCGGTAGTCCACGGGTATACCTTTTGATCGCTTCATCATCAGGCTTTCTGTATCTCTGTGGGCGAGTACGGTGCCGACAAGCGATTTGTTCAAGACCGCCTCACACTTCATTCCCAAGTCCCACGCACCTGTGAGCTTTCGGGAACAACATCATGGTTCTGCCGCCGTCTATGCTCTTGCGCCCTCCGCTCCAACTCGGTAAACCGAGCTGCTTTACGGAAGTCAACAGTAATGCTACCAGCCCGTCAACATGTAAGAAGTGTGGAGAACAGATGCTCCACAGTTGGGATAAGCAGTTGGATTTCAAGCGCGAGATGATGCCCGAAGAGGATGACGATTAACATGCCATGCATCGCGGCATTACACCTTCGGCGGGGTATGTTGGAAAGGTAGCTTGGTGTATCGCGCCTTCTCGAATTCGACCACGAGTGCCACCCTTCCCTCGGATTTGCGGAAAGGAAACGGTTTGCCTGTGTATTTGTGGGAGATCGGCTCCATCTACTTGAAATCGGGATCAGGACGGCGCTCGACCACACGACCTCGAAGCTGAACCTCCCGATACGAGATTGATCGGCGGTAACCCGCAGCCTGTGACGGCGGACTCACAGTGGACAAACGTTATAGGGCACGAGCGATCACCAAGGTCAGATCGTCTTCTTGCTCGCCTAACCTGAATTGTTCGGCCGCGTTCTGCACGTTCCGCAATATGTACGAAGCCTCAAGGTCCCGGTTCTTGCGCAACGTGTCCAAGAGACGCGCCTCGCCGAATTCTTTTCCACTGTGACCAGTTGTCTCTGTGATCCCATCGGTATACAGACTCAAGACATCTCCGGTTTCCAGCCGAGCTTCGGCCACGGAACAATCCCAGTCCGAGAACAGGCCGAGTACCGTGGCGGTCGCGTCAAGTCTCTCAACCGCACCTCCCTTGCGTAACAGTACGGGAGGGTTGTGCCCGCAATTGACATAATGCAGAGTTCGTGTGGCATCGCTATACCGCCCGAAAAACAAAGTGGCATAGCGGTCTTTCGCGGTGTGCTTGTAGAAGTGGCGATTTACCGAGGCGAGTAATTGGGGAATATCTTTCGAGCCAGTGCTGTACTGACTGTAGAGGCTTCCCTGCAAACTTGCCATAAGCAGGGCAGCCGCGATGCCTTTTCCTGCAATATCCGCCAATACGAACCCGACTTCCCCCGGACCCATATCGAGAAAATCGTAGTAATCTCCTCCTATCGTGCGTGCCTGCATGCAGTCTCCGGCGTAATCGAGGGTCTCTAACGGCGGTTTCTCCTGAGGTAGGAGCCCCCTCTGTACTGCGCGAGCACGCATCAGCGGTTTACCATCCTCCAGTTGACCCAGGTCCAAGTTCCAGAGGTCTGCATCCGCTGCCAGACACTCAAGGCCGGCCTGACCCGCGCTAGCAGTACCCTGCGCACCGGTCCAGACCACCCGGAAAGGTGCCTCCCGGTTACCGCATTCCACCTTGACAATCTCTCCGGGTTCGAGCGGTTCTTCGAGCCCAGCAATCCGTGCTCCTGAGTTGGAGATATCGACGGTGTGGGCCAACTGAACCTTCAGACCTTGGGTGGTCCGGTATAAACGTATGGGTAGCTCTATCCGTACTCGCTCTTCTTTCCGTTCGCGGTAACAATCCAGCGCCGTGGTAATCGCATCCGTCAGGAGAGACTCCTCGCAAGGCTTAATAAGCAAGCGGAATACACATCCCTCGTTGACCGCACTTACTGCGTCGTTGAGATCGAGGCTGCCCGTGAGTAGAAGCCTAATTGTGCTTGGGGCGACTTGGCGCACACGCTTCAGGAATTGCACTCCATCCATGCCAGCCATCTGCATGTCGGAAATAACGACTGCAAAGGGACCGTGATTGCGGAGCGATACCAAGCCCTCTTCACCGCTGCCAGCGGTTGCAATGTCGAATTCGCTCTCCAGCAATTGCCTATAGCAGTTCAACGCTGCTGGTTCATCGTCCACGAACAATATCTTCTGATTCACGAGACGGGCCTTTCCTCATCTATGGAAGGGTTTTCCGCCTTCCGGAATTGACAAGCAACGGATTCCGGAAGCGACTCCTCCAGCTTTCGTGATAGCCAGCCCTGTAGCTCAGACTTGCGTTCCGGCGAAAGAGACACAAAGCGAACACCGAGACGACCCGTTTTCAGCCAGCAGATTTTCGAATCTGCCACGAAGGGTACCTTATGACCCGGTAAGGTGAACTGAACCTGCACGTCTTCTCCGACGATGAGCGGAATGAATGTGCTCACGGCCATGCCCCCTTCGCTGATGTTCACGCTGTAGCAGCGAACTTCCGGCATGCGTTGTCTCAGGATGCTGATGGGAATAGAGATGGGACACCGGAAATAGCGCCTTCGTTCTCTTAAAATCAGTCCATAAGCAGGTTTGAGTGTGCTGCGGATCGACTGCATAGAAAGAGGCCTCTCAAAGACAAACTCCGACCGCTTCCGGGAGGCTGTGCCCTCCGCATCACTGCCGCTGATGGCAAATGTCACCGCTGTTCGGTTCGATGGGGAGAGATGCACCTCGTCCAAAATCAGTCCGGCCTGTTTTCCTAGCTGGAGATCGACGATAACAGCATCAAATTTTCGGCGGTTCAAGAGATGAAGAGCGCCTGCCGCTTCCTGACAGACATCGGGCAAAATAGAAAATTCTTGTAAAGCGCGGCTGCACTGCTGAATTGTAACTGGATCAGCGGACAACAAAAGTACAATTCCTATCGACATAGTGAAATACACTCCTTATAAGCTCGTCCTCTGTCACGATTGTTTCCCGCTTGCTTGTGCTCGTGCGTGCGTCTCGGGAGTGTCGCCTCGCAGTTTGTCGGCGACTTTGTCCACGGTTAATGGCTTGCTGAAGTAGTATCCTTGAATTTCGTCACACTGATGTGCCCGCAGGAATGACATTTGCGTCTCGTCTTCGACGCCTTCCGCAATCACCTTAAGATTCAGGCTTTTTGCCATGCTGATGATAGCGGTTGTGATCGCCGCGTCATCAGGCTTTACAGCGACATACTGGATAAACGAGCGGTCGATTTTGATCTTGCTGACCTGAAACTGTCTCAAGTAGCTGAAGCTGGAATAGCCAGTTCCAAAGTCGTCAATCGCCAGCGTCAGCCCCATGGCCTTTAATTCCTTAAGGACTGAGAGCGTCACATCTGCATTCGCCAGCAAGAGGCCTTCTGTCAGTTCCAGTTCGAGATATTGCGGGGCGAGGCCGGTCTCATG
>JADGNP010000572.1 GCA_017883425.1 Candidatus Sulfotelmatobacter sp.
TCCGCGGCGTTTCATCTCGCCGTCTTGCGAATTGCGTTACTGCAGGTGATTCGGCCGCGAAGTGGCGTCGGCCGTGCTGCTGTCGGAACGCGGAGTCATCGAGACCACGATGTACTCGCGCTCCTTGCTGTCGAGATCTTCCACACGCAACAGCATCTTGTCCTTCTGCAGGCGGAATTGTGCCTGCTCGCCCACGGGCAGAAGCACAGGATGCTTCTCATCGCGCGGACGGATGCGATAAATCACTCTCTCGGCCTGCAACACATACTCCTGGCAAAGAAGCTCCTGCGTCTTCTTGCTGCCCGAGTCGGTGCCCAGCATTTCGCCGGCAAAACTCTTGCCGTCTTTCTCAGCCATGCCGCATTGCACGGAATCCATCTGCATGAGCTTTCCCGTTTGATAGGGCTTGGGATCTTTGGCATGAGCCGCTGAAGCCAGAGCCAGCACGACACAAAGCATCAACTTGGAACGCATTTCTCGCACCCCCAGAAAATAGTGGAACCCCAATGGAAATCGAGCCGAGGCGAACGAGTCCCCTCGGTCATCGAGTATTTTTCTATGGCCCGGGAGGAGAAGACAGGTCACGGCAGTAATAGACCGGAAGTTACCTTAGGAGTTCGGGGAGGTCAGGCTGCGACTGGACTAGATTCCCCGGGTAAAGAGAGCTGGATCGTGTGGCGACAGCCGCCCTCGGCTGTCGTGCCGGGCAAAGCCCGGCAGTCGTGCGGAGGAGGAGAAAACCGTCGAGCTACGCTCGACGGACAGCCGGGGCGGCTGTCCCCACATGCTTATCGTTCCGTTACTTCTTCCAGCGTCGGAAAGAAGGCTGGGTAAGAAATCGCGGCTGACTCCGCCCCGCGGATCAGGGTTTCGCCTTCGGCCCGCAAGGCCGCGATGGCGAAGGCCATGGCGATGCGGTGATCGCCGAAGGAGTCGAGTTCGGCGCCGTGGAGGGTCTGCCCTCCGGGAATCTTCAGCCCGTCTTCGCGCTCTTCCACCTGCGCGCCCATGAGCCGCAGGTTCGTGGCCACGGCTGCGATGCGGTCCGATTCCTTCACGCGCAGTTCCCTGGCATCCCGGATCTCAATTCCCTGCTCCGTGTAGGGAGCGATCGCCGCCAGCACGGGAATCTCGTCGATCAGCGCGGCGGAGTCAGCGCCGGTGATGGTGGCCTGCGTGAGTCTGGCGCCTTCGACCTGCAGCGATCCCACCAGCTCTCCGTGAATCTCCTCGAGTTGGGTCACGGAGATACGCAGTCCGAGTTGTGTCAGGATGTCGAGGAGTCGCGCGCGCGTCGGATTCATCAGCAGGCTCGGGACGGTCAGTTGCGAGCCCGGGAACAAGGCTGCCGCGCACAGAAAAAAAGCCGCGCTCGACAAGTCGCCCGGGATGCGGGCTTCGATGCCGCGCAGGCGCTGGCCGCCGCGAATGCGTACTTCATTTCCTGTGCCGCCCTGACCACTACTCTTGCGGTCGAGCTTGGCCCCAAAGGCGCGCAACGCCACCTCGCCGTGATCGCGGGTGCGCAGCGGCTCTTCGATCCGGGTCTCGCCGTCGGCGAATAATCCCGCAAACAGCAGACACGATTTCACCTGTGCGCTGGCCACGGGCATGGTGTAGTCGATGGCTTGCAGGGCTGCGCCCGTGATGCGCAGCGGTGGCTTTCCCTCGTGCGACGCGATCTGCGCGCCCATGGCCGAAAGCGGCTTGATGACGCGCTCCATGGGACGGCGGGAAAGCGACTCATCGCCGACCATCTCGCTGGTGAATTTCTGTCCCGCGACAATGCCGCTCAACATGCGCATCGTAGAACCCGAGTTGCCGCAATCCAGCGCATTGGCGGGCGCAGCGAGCGACGGGCCGCGTCCCTGTACTTCGATGGTGTTGTCCGCGCCGTCTTTGCTGTTGCGCTCCCACGACACGCCGAGAGAGCGCATGCAACCGAGAGTGCTGGCGCAGTCGGCACCGGTCGAGTAATTCTCCAGGCGTGACGGCCCCTCGGCGATCCCCGCCAGCATGGCGTAGCGATGGGAGATGGACTTGTCTCCGGGCAGCCGCACACTGCCGCGGACGTTGCGCGCCGGGCGCACAATCACCTGGGAGCCATTTTTCATTCTGAGATCAATATAGCGGATTGGAGATCAGGAAATGGCAGGTCTATTGCGAAATTGCTGATTGTTGATTTCTGATTGTTGATTGAAAACCATCTCCGCTACGGCTGTGTTTCAATCGACAATCAAAAATCAGCAATCAACAATTCCTACGCCAGCGCCTTGGCTTCTGCAGTGGCTTCTTTGAGAATGTTGGCCGGAACTTCTTTCAACGTCACGCCGAACTCGAACATGGGCGCCTCGGCGCCGCGGCCCCAGCGCGCCACTTCCCAGTGGGCGCGCACGAATTTCACGTCCGCATGCGCGGTCAGATCGAGCAGCAGCGGAGACTCTTCGCAATAAAACTTCTGGGGAAATGCAGCGATGGATTTCGCGCTCCACGTCGCGCCGTCGGCCGAACCGTAGACGCTGACGTCGAGCGATTCTTGCTCGATGATTTTCGTGATCGCAAGAGTCACAAGAAACACGCGGCTGGCGGCGCCGCTCACGTCGACTGCAGGCCCATCGCCTTTGGCGCTGACTACCGTTTTCGCAGGAACCAGAACCGTGTCAATCATGACGAGAGGATTCTAACAAATCTCGCGAATCGGTGACGCACCCTCTGCGCGGCACGAATGGTTAGACGGCCTCTCCACAAGATGATATAAGCAACAGCGCGAAAAGGGTTCAGTGGATCGGCCGAAGGAGCAAGAGGAAGACGGCTAGCTCACTGAGAATTCGTAGAACGGCCCTCGGGCTTTCAATTACTCCGTCGGATGCGGCCCGGTGAACTCTGAGCAGCACGGCTTCTGCACGGGCTTGAATTCCATTAGCTCCACGCGCACCAGATCGGGATCGTACAGGTTGAGTTGCCATTTGCCGTCCTTGCCCAATTCAGCTTTTTCGTCGCCGTGCGGCTTCCAGGCGTGCGCTTCCAGCGTCGCCTGTGCTTTTTTCATGTCGGCGACGCCGAGCGAAATATGGTTCATTACTCCCGTCAGTTGCAGGTCGGGATGTTCGGGCTGGTTCAGCATGTACTCGATCCAGTCGGTGCCGTCGGGAACCTGCAGGGCGAGCCAGTCGGTCTCATCGTCTTTCATCCCACCGTGCCAGTAGGGGCGGAAGCCGAGGATGTCGCGGTAGAAGTGGTCTTCGGCCTCGCGGTGGTAGACCAGGAAGCCGGCGTGAATCATATGGCGCGACACCGCGGAAGCCGCTGCCGGCGCGGCCGCGCCCTTGCCGCGCTCCACGAACTCGACCTTATGCCCTTCCGGATCGTTCACCACGAAAAAAAGACTGTGGTCGGACCGTCCCTGAATCTGCGGGACTTTGATTCCCTGTGCATTCAAATACTGGCGAAGCGCGGTGATGTTGTCGGTGATGAGGGCCACGTGATCCATGCGGTCGGTGGATTTGGGATCAGGCGCAGGACTGTAGCCGACCCACTGCGGGCCCATCGTGTAGCGCAGTGTGCCGCCGGGTTCGACTGGTGCGGCGGAGGCGAGGCCCAACACGTCGCCGTATAGCTTTTTCACGCCGTCGGGCGCGGTGGTGTAGAAGGAAACATGATC
>JADGNP010000573.1 GCA_017883425.1 Candidatus Sulfotelmatobacter sp.
ATCATGCTCCGGATAGAGTCCGGGAACAGTCATGGGAGACTTAAAGTAAAAGCTTAACCATTCCTGAATGCCGCGGCCGCGGAGTTCCGAGCAGCGCTTTGCCAAGTCGAGGAAAAGGACGAGATCGAGCACGATGGGCGCGGCTAGGATGGAATCGCGGCACAGGAAGTCGACTTTGATCTGCATCGGATAGCCAAGCCATCCGAAGATGTCAATGTTATCCCAACCCTCTTTATTATCACCACGTGGCGGGTAATAGTTGATGCGAACCTTGTGGAAGATATTTCCGTAGAGGTCGGGATAGAGGGCAGGCTGCAGGATGTGCTCCAGCACGCCCAGCTTAGATTCTTCCTTGGTCTTGAACGAACCGGGATCGTCGAGCACTTCCCCGTCGCGGTTGCCGAGGATGTTGGTGGAATACCAGCCGCTCAGTCCGAGCAGGCGCGCCTTGAAGGCCGGGGCCAGAACCGTCTTCATCAGGGTCTGGCCGGTTTTGAAATCCTTGCCACAGATGGGGGCATCGTTCTGGCGCGATAGCTCCAGCATGACGGGAAGATCGACCGTAAGATTCGGTGCGCCGTTGGCGAAGGGCACGCCTTCCATCAGAGACGCGTAGGCGTAGATCATGGAGGGCGCGATCATTTCGTCGTTCTCGCGCAGCGCTTTTTCGAAGGACTTCACCGACTGGTGGGCTTCGGTCGCCTCAATGTAGGACTCTGTGGAAGCGCACCACATCGTAATCAGACGGCTGGCGCCGCTCGTCTTCCGGAAGTCACGGATGTCGTCGCGCAACTGCTCGGCGAGATCCATCTTGGTCTTGCCCTTCTTCACGTTGGGGCCGTCGATTTTCTTTACGTAGTTGTGATCGAACACCGCGGCACGCGGCTTCACCGACGAGAGAAACGGCTTTAACTGCTCGAGGAGGCGGTAGTCGAGCACGCCCGCATTGGAGGCGGCTTCGTACATGTTGTCTTCGAAGATGTCCCAGCCGGTGAAGACCAAGTCGTCGAGCGTGGCGAGCGGGACGAACTCTTTGACCTTGGGAGACCGGCCGTCGGTGCGCTTGCCCAGGCGCACGGTGCCCATCTGCGTGAGCGATCCGATGGGCTTCGCCAGACCTTTGCGAATCGCCTCGACTCCGGCTACGAATGTGGTTGCGACGGCGCCCATGCCGGGAATCATCACGCCGAGTTTCCCTTTGGCGGGCTCGATAGAGCCGTTGGGTTTGGCAGTACTGCGCGTCTTCGTCTCCAACTTCTTTTCGCTGACTACTTCCACTCGCGCCGTCTTTACTTTTGCTTTTACGGACTTCTGCCGTGTCGCCATAGGTTGGCCGCTTCCTCAGTAAGAATCAGGATGGATGTGCAAACCTTGTATGTTCTCGTACTTGGCGGGAGTTTGGCAAACTTGGGCGGCCAAATGTGGAGAATTTCGCTTCAACGGTGTTGCTTGGTCATTGAGCGGAGAAGCGATCGCAGGGTTGCTCCGGAGTCGCCGGGCTTCGCCCTGGCGAGACAGCCCCAGCGGGGCGAAAGAATAGTGCTCACGCATACTCATTAGAGCCAGAAATTCTGAAAAGAAATCAACGCCTCAAGCGGCGGACAGGAGTGTCCGCCCCACACGGCTAGCTCGCCTGAATTTGTGAACTTCCTCGGACATCGTCGCTTAACACGATGGCTTCGGCAATTTCCTTCATGGGTTTGCGCTTCTGGCGGCTCTGGCGTTGCAGGGCCAGGTAGGCTTGCTCTTCGTTGAGGCCCAGATCGCGCTGCAGAATGCCTTTGGCGCGCTCGACGATTTTTCTGGTCTGCAATTGTTCGGCGAGCGTGGAATTGGCTTCTTCCAGTCGCGCCAGTTCCAGTTCGGCGCCCACCAGAAATCCGACGGTGGAGATCATGCGAATCTCGCGACGGCGGTAGACGTGATGCTGGCGGTGCTGCAGGTTGATGACGCCCACAACTCGGCCGCGGCACATCAAGGGCACCGACAGAAACGCCTCGTAGCTGTCTTCCGGCAACTCGTGGAAGAACTGGAAGCGCGGGTCGTGCGCCGCTTCTTCGGGGATAGCCACGGGCTCGCGATGCTCCGCCACCCATCCGGTAATGCCTTGTCCGACGCGCAGTTTCAGGCGGTCGACCACTTCGGGATGCGGATTCTTCGAAGCTCGAAGGACGAGTTCGTCACCTTCGAGGATGTAGATCAGGCAGGAGTCGCACTTGACCAACGCCGAAGCAAATTCGACAACTCGGGTCAAAACTTCGTGAAATCCGTCCGCCGTAGCGAGGCGAACGCTGATTTCGTGGAGTACATCTACGTGTGAGTCCTCAACCGATATGAAGGGTTCCATGGGCTACATTATCGATCTTGTAGAGATTCTGTCTAATTCCAAATTTTGATGGAAGCGATAAAGGATTTCCGTCGTGATTGTTGCCAAGGTTTAACATCCTTTGCGAAGTTTGCGCATCGGATTGCGGATGGAATGAAGCCGATCACGGACAAATTCGCACAAGTACCTTGGCGGCTTAGATTGTATTCGTGAGAACTAAATTTCTGGGACAGCGGTGGCAGAAAACGACCGAAACCCAGCCGCGAAGCGGCGACAGAATGCAGCCCACGGCGTAAGCCGTGGGTGCTAAAAGTGGGAAAGGAACAAGCCCCGGAGGGCCGGAAGAAAGGCTACGACACCGGCTCCAGAGGAACGGCACTCATCCTGACGTACTCTCCAAAGCTCTCACTGATGACCCGGGATTTACCGCAGCGATGAACGCGCGCGTCACCCAAAATCTTTTTTTACCCAGCTTCTCCGCAGACCCCTACCGCGCTGGTACCGCTAGAAACCACACCAGCAATCCGAAGAGGATCAAGGTGCAGACCAGGGAAAACAGGGTGTGCAGCGGGTGGAAGTGGAAGTAAGGATTCCGATTGAGGCGATACCTTGTCGCCAGCATAAGACCTCCTTGGCACGTGCTACAGGTGCGAATGGACGGCCTGTCTAGTCCTATTTTGCCACTAATTCGTGCGCCGGGCTCCTGTTTTTTGTGGGACTGTGGTACACCATTCGAATGCCTGAGAAGATTGTTCTGGTTACCGGCGCCTCCAGCGGCTTTGGATTGCTGACGTCGATCGAACTGGCGAAAGCGGGATTTCGCGTGGTGGCGACCATGCGCGATCTTGGGCGGCGCGACCGCCTCGACCAGACAGTAGCGGCGGCAGGAGTCGCAGTAAAGGTCGACGTTCGCGCACTCGACGTTACGAAGTTTGAGACGATCCAGGGCTTCGTCGACGGCGTGGTCCACGACTACGGGCGGCTCGACGTTCTGGTCAACAATGCGGGATTCGCCGTGGCCGGGTTTGCGGAAGACATCAAACTGGACGAGTTGCGGCTGCAGTTCGAGACGAACTTCTTCGGCGCGGTCGCGATGACCAAGGCCGCGCTCCCGGTCATGAGGCGGCAGCAATCCGGACACATCATTCAAGTCTCGTCGATCTCGGGATTGCACGGGTCGGTGACGGTGAGCAGCTATTCCGCGTCGAAGCATGCGCTCGAAGGATGGAGCGAATCGCTGCGCATGGAGGTGAACTCGCTCGGCATCAAGGTTGTGCTGGTCGAACCGGGAGCCTTTCAGACCGGTATCTGGACGCGTGGGGCGGTTATGGGC
>JADGNP010000121.1 GCA_017883425.1 Candidatus Sulfotelmatobacter sp.
GTTCGGGCATGCTTCTCCAAGACCTGCGAGTGGTTCTTTCTGGATACGAGCAAGAACCATCACCGGCGCTGGTGCGACATGACGCGCTGCGGCAACCGGGCGAAGGTGCAGCGGTTTTATGCTCGGCAGAAAAGAAACGCCTAAGCACAGAGGACACAGGGGCACAGAGGAAACCGAGCGTTTCTTCCGGAATGAGAAGTCGAAGTCAGATTCTCCACCCTTTCGCAAAGAACGCGCAAGGATGGGGCACCCAGATTCTTTTCTGACACCTCTGGACTTAGCCGACTTCTTCGCTCCAGGTTTCGAGATTCTTCTTTACCAATGCCATGAACTGGTCGGCAACGGCGCCGTCGATGAGGCGGTGATCGTAGCCGAGCGTCAGGTGCACGACGGAGCGAATCGCAATCGAGTCGGTGCCCTCCTTGTCGGTGATCACCATGGGCTGCTTGGTGATGCCACCAACGCCCATGATCGCCGAGTTGGGCTGGTTGATGATGGGCAGGCCGAAAACGGCGCCGAACTGGCCGGGGTTGGTGACGGTGAAGGTGGAGCCCTCGACGTCGTCGGGCTTGAGTTTCTTGGTGCGGGCACGCTCGCCGAGATCGGTGATGCCGCGCTGCAGGCCGAGGAAATTCAGGTCGCCCGCGTTCTTCAGGACTGGAACGATGAGTCCCCAGTCGAGCGCGACGGCGATGCCCATGTTGATGTGGCGGTGATAACGGACGCTGTCGCCTTCGAGGGTGGCGTTGAGGATGGGCCATTGCTGAAGGGCAATGACGGCGGCGCGCACGAAGAAGGGCATGAAGGTGAGGCGCGCACCGTGGCGCTGCTCGAATCCGGCCTTGTGCTTCGCGCGCAGGTTGACAATGCGAGTGAAGTCCACTTCGTACATGCAGTGGACGTGAGCGCTGGTGCGGCGGGACTCGATCATACGCTGGGCAATGATCTTGCGCATGTTCGTCAAGGGGACGAGGTCGCCGGGGTAGGGCGCTGAAGCGGGCGCCGCAGTGGGGCGGGATGTGAAAGCCGCGGGCGCGCTGGCGGCCGGCGCGGAGGCGGGAGCCGCCGCGGGAGCCGACGACTGGCTCTCGATGAAGGACATGATGTCCTGCTTGGTGATGCGGCCACCGAGTCCGGTGCCGGCAACCTGGGAGAGACTGACTCCGTGCTCGCGGGCGATCTTGCGGACGAGCGGCGAGGAGCGAGCTTCTTCTTCCTCTTCGTGAGCGGCGGGGACAGGTGCGACTGCCGGCGGCGGGGCAGGTGCGGCTTTCTTTTCTTCACTCTTCACGGCGGCAGGCTTCTCAGCTGCGGGCGCGGCGGGCTTGGAGGGAGCGGCGGCGGCTTCGCCGTCGACAGCGATGGTTCCGACTACCGTGTTCACGCCCACCGTCGTGCCTTCGGTGACTTTGATTTCCTGCAAAACGCCGGAGGCCGGGGCGGGGATCTCGGCGTCAACCTTGTCGGTGGAGATCTCGAAAAGGGGCTCGTCACGCTGAACCTTGTCGCCGGGCTTCTTCAACCACTTGGTAATAGTGCCCTCAACGATGGATTCACCCATCTGGGGCATGATGATGTCAGTTGGCATGATTTCCTTCCACGCGGGGCCACAGTTTGGGACAGGGGCCAGACACGAACGAATATTATAGCGTTTGGCAGAGCTGATGCGTGCGGCGCGGCTGAGCCGAGGGCCGAAGAACTGTTCTTGTGGCCTACGGTTTTCCTCAGCGGCTAAAGAGGCTGCGGAAAAATCACGATACGTATCAGGCGATGCCTTCAGGCATCACGTAAGTGCTGGCTAATCAATCACGCCTTCAGGCGCTGCCGCGCGGAATGCGAGTTTTTCCGCAGCCTCTAAAGCCGAAGCTGGATTGTGAAGCACTTACGGCACGACTGAAGTGGTAGTTGCGACCCCAAAATTAGTCTTCCAGTATTCCTGCACGGCCGGTGGGAGCTTATCGAGGTGAGAGAGCAGCATGGTGAGCTTCCACATGTCCTGTTGGCTGAGGGTCTTGTCCCAGGCGGGCATGCCGGTGTAACGCACGCCGGTGCGGATGGTGTAGAAGATGTGCCACTCGGGATCGTCGGGAGGGTTGGAGATAAGGTTCGGTGGCGGCGGATAAAACGAAGCGGCCAGCGAGGAGGGCTTGCGGTCGAGGCCTCCGTGGCAGAGGGCGCAGTTCATGGTGTAGAGCTTCATGCCGTCTTCGAGATTCTGATCGGTGGGCGTCAGCGGATTCGTAACACGGGGAGCGTGGCGTTCCATGGATTGATCCATCGCGCGCGTGGCCAGACTGCTCTCGATATGCGGAGGTTCCACATTCGCGGCGGTCGGGAAGAAACCGAGCATGGTGAAGCCGAGTCCGCCTAATACCAGCACAAGTAGCGTAACGATCACACCGAGAGTGAACTTGCCCATGACGCCTCCGGAATGACTATTGTGGCAGATGGAACGGCTGGCGCGCTAATCTTGAGGGATAACTGACGGGTGGGGGCTAGTCGAGCTGCGCTCGACGGACAGCCGAGGGCGGCTGTCCCCACATGCTTCTTAGCGCTCCCTTCAATAAGCTTTTAGACGACGGGCCTCACGGACTACGTCTTCCACTTTCGGCAGGTAATGATGTTCCTGCGGTGGGGAAAAAGGGACAGCGGAGTCTAAGCCGGCGATGCGGACGATGGGGCCGTCGAGATCGTCGAACGCTTCTTCATTGATGATGGCGGAGATTTCTCCGGCCAGGCCTCCGGTGCGGGAGTGTTCGTGCAGGATGATGACCTTGTTGTTTTTTTTCACGGTCTCGGCGATGGCTTCGCGGTCGAGCGGCGAGACGGTGCGCAGGTCGAGGATTTCGAGATCGATTCCGTCGTTCTTTAGAACCTCGGCAGCCTCCAAGGCGGTGTGGACCATGGCGGCGTAGGTGATGACGCTGAGGTCGCGGCCCTCGCGGGCGATGCGCGCCTTGCCGATGGGGACAACGTAATCTTCCGCGGGGACTTCACCCTTGATGCGGCGGTAGAGATACTTGTGTTCGAAGAAGATACAGGGGTTGTTGTCGCGGATGGCGGCTTTGATCAGGCCCTTGGCGTCGTAGGGCGTGGCCGGACAGATCACCTTTAAGCCGGGATTGTGGACGAACCACATCTCGGGATTCTGCGAGTGGAAGGGGCCGCCGTGGACGTATCCGCCGCTGGGGCCGCGCAGGACGAGCGGGGCGGGCGCACCCCAGAGGTAGTGCGTCTTCGCCACCATGTTGCTGATCTGGTTGAAGGCACAACCGATGAAGTCCATGAACTGGAATTCAGCGACGGGGCGCATGCCGGTGAGCGAGGCGCCGAAGGCCGCGCCCACGATGGCGGACTCGGCGATGGGCGTGTCGATGACGCGCTCAGGGCCGAAGCGGTCGATGAATCCGTCGGTGACTTTGAAGGCGCCGCCGTAGATGCCGATGTCTTCGCCCAGGCAGAAGACGGTGGGGTCACGGTCCATTTCTTCCCAGATTCCCTGGCGGATGGCTTCGAGGTAGGTGAGGAGCATAGAGTCAGGTTTCAAGGCTTCAAGGCTTCGCCACGGATCTACACGGATATCCACTGATGGTTCTACTTCAAATGCACTGCCGCTTCAGTTTCCTTGTAGCCGGCGCCAGTTCCCTTCTTCACTTTTGGCATTCCATACTTCGGTTTGATTTGATGGCAGCCGTTTTCGCAGAAAACGCCGCCTTCCGCTGATTCGGGCGTGGGCATCGGGGAGTTCACTGCGATTTCGCGTTCGGCTTCAATTTCGGCTTCCACCTCCGCGATCAGGTCTTGATTCTCCTTGGGCGTCAGCCACTTTTTTTCTTTGACTAAGTAATTTTCAAATCGCGCAATGGGGTCGCGCTTCTTCCAGAAGTCGAACATCGGCTTCGGCACGTACGCGGCGGCGTCGTGGATGGCGTGGCCTTTCATGCGCATCATTTTCGCTTCGATCAGAGTAGGACCTTCGCCTGCATGGGCGCGCTCGACGGCTTCGCGGGCGGCGTCATAGACCTGGCAGGCGTCGGTGCCGTCGACGATGACGCCGGGGATTCCGTAGCCGATGGCGCGTTCGGCGAGGTCTTTGCAGCGGTACTGCATTTCCGACGGCGTGGAGTAGGCCCAGAGATTGCTTTCGACGAAGAGCACGAGGCCGAGGTTCTGCACGGCGGCAAAGTTGATGCCTTCGTAGGTGACGCCGGTGGACTGGCCGCCGTCGCCAATGTAGGTCATGACGGCGAGGTTGCGTCCCTGGAGGCGCGCGCCTAGGGCGACGCCGGCCATCACGGGGATGAGATCGCCGAGCATGGAGATGGGCGAGACCGTGTTGCGTTTTTCGATGTCGCCGAAGTGCGCGGTGCCGTCGCGGCCCTTGGTGGGCGAGTCGGCCTTGGCCATGTACTGCATCATGGTGACGCTGGCGCCGAAGCCGCGGACCAGCAGCGATCCCTGGTTGCGGATCATGGGGGCGAACCAGTCGTCTTTATCGAGCGCATAGGCGGAGGCGCAGGAGCAGGCTTCCTGGCCGAGCCCGAAGTAGACTCCTCCGACGACTTTGCCCTGCTTGTAGAGATTTTCGAGCGCGACCTCCATCTTGCGGTTGAGCAGCATGTAGCGGTAGATCTCGATGGCTTGTGACTTGTCGAGATACTTGGAGTCGCGGATGGGCGGAACGGGCGCGTCAAGATTGCCTTCGACTTCGTAGCGAACGTGCTCGTGGCCCTGATGGTCTGTTTCTACGCGCTGGCGAACGGTGAAGTCGGGATGCTCCAGGCGGTAGTCGGGGATGGAGTAGGTGCGGAGGTCCGTGTTCGGGGCGTTTCCCTTCGTCGAGCTTCGCTCGACTGGACGGCCGAGGGCGGCCGTCCCCACACGATTGCCGTTGGAGTTCTGCTTGGACCTGGTTTTCTTGTTCCCCATTTGAAAGCGGCGCTACGAGCGCGATGTATTGATGGTATCGCGAGAGGGGGGCGGAGGGCTAGAGAGACTGCGCAAGGGAATGCCGTTCGCATCAGCGAGGGCAGGATGCCCTCGCGACAGCCGGCGGGACGCCGGCGCTACACCCAGGTCGTGTCGTCTTCCTTGTGGAGCTGGCGGAGTTCGGTGGGGCGCTGCATCGGGACGCCGACTGCGCGGCCCAGGAGGGCGTCGAGGGTTTCGACCCAGAGCATCTGGCTGGAGAAGACGGTGCCGAAATTTCTCGAGATGGATTCGGCGACTGCGTTCGCATCGAGTGGCTTGCCCAGTTCTTGCTGCATCGAGGTCACGGGCTTGGTGGTGATGCCGCAAGGGACGATTAGGTTGAAGTAGCTGAGATCGGTATTTACGTTGAGGGCGAAGCCGTGCGAGGTGACGAAGCGGGAGATGTGGACGCCGATGGCGGCGAGCTTGGCTTCAGACGAAGCAGATGAGGCCACCGAAGACAGCAGGTCCCTCGACTCCAGAGAACGATTCGCAAGCGAATCGTTCTCTTCCGCTCGGGATGACAAGGGATTGGGGTCGGTCCAGACTCCGGTGAGGCCCGGCACTCGCTTGGTGGGGATGGCGAAGTCGGCGCAGGTGCGGATCAGGACTTCTTCCAGGCGGCGGACGAATTCGATCACTCCGAGCGTTTTGCGCTTACCGTCGGGCTCGGCAAATCCGCGCAGGTCGAAGATGGGGTAGCCGACGATCTGGCCGGGGCCGTGGAAGGTGACGTCGCCGCCACGGTCGCATTCGAAGACCTCAACGCCGCGTTGGGCAAGCAGTTCGGGCGAGGCGATTACGTTCCCGGCTTTCGCGTTGCGGCCTAGCGTGATGACTGGCGAATGTTCGAGCAGGAGCAGGACGTCGCCGATCTGTTCTTCTTTGCGCAGGGCTACTAGCTGCTGCTGCAGGCGCAGGCCCGTGGCGTAGTCAACGGTGCCGAGTTGGACGACGGAGATCAAATTCGTTTTGCCACGGTCTACGTGGATCAAGATCAAAATCTTTCACCACAGAGGACACGGAGGAACACAGAGGAGTTGCACAGGTCCTTCGCTTCGCTCAGGGTGACAGGAGTTAGCGTTTCTCCGTGCCTCCGTGGTGGATTACGCGTTAATTGCGATTCCGTATACGCTGTTCGATGCATCCAGCATGGCTTCGGCCAGGGTCGGATGGGCGTGGATGGTCCACATCAAGTCTTCGACGGTAGCTTCGAGCTCCATGGCCGCTACCGCTTCGGCGATCAATTCCGTCGCTTGCGGGCCGATGATGTGGACCCCGAGAATTTCGCCGTAGTCGGCGTCGGAGACGATCTTGACGAAGCCTTCGTGCTGGCCGACGATCGACGCACGTGAGTTTGCCGAGAAGGGGAATTTGCCAACCTTCACGTTGTATCCGGCTTCGCGGGCCTTGGCTTCGGTGAGGCCGACGCTGCCGATTTCCGGATGGCAATACGTGGCGCCCGGAATGTGCTCGGGGTTGATCGGCTTGCCGGGCTTGCCGGCGATTTTGGCAACCGCGACGAGCGCTTCCATGGAGCCGACGTGGGCGAGTTGCGGCGTGCCGAGCACGATGTCGCCGACGGCGTAGACGCCGGGTTCAGCGGTCTGCATCCAGGAATCGGTTTGGATGAAGCCGCGGTCGGGCTTGATCTTGGTGCGTTCGAGGCCAACGTTTTCGGTGCGCGGCTTGCGGCCCACGGCGATCAGGATTTTCTCGGCTTCGATCTTCTGCAGCTTGCCATCGACCGTTATGGTGACGGCGAGACCCGCCTTGGTTTTCTCAACCTTGTCGACCTTCGCGCCGGTGTGGAAGTTGATGCCGCGCTTGCGGAACACGCGGGCGAGCTCTTTGGAAACTTCTTCGTCTTCCACGGGAACAAGGCGTGGCAGCATTTCGATGATCGTCACGTCCGTATCAAACGAGCGGTAGATGGAAGCGAACTCCACGCCCACCGCACCGGCCCCGACAATGACGAGCGATTTCGGAATTTCTTTCAGGCTGAGGATTTCGATGTTCGTCAGGATGCGGTCGTTGGCTTCGAGGCCGGGCAGCATGCGGGCCTCGGAGCCGGTGGCCAGAATTACATTCTTCGCCTTGAGGTGACTGGCCTTGCCGTCGTTTGTCACTTCAACGGTGAGCACGCCATTCTGCGCTGGGCCGGTTAGTTTGCCATAGCCTTTCACCGTCTCGACCTTGTTCTTCTTCATTAGGAACTCGAGGCCCTTGGCGTGTTTGGCGACAATTCTTCCTTTGCGCTCCTGAATCGCCGCCCAATTGAGCTTGCGCGCGTCCACGCCTTCGATGCCGAACTCTTTGGCATCTTTCAGGTGGTCCCAGAGTTCCGCGTTGAAGAGTAGGGCCTTGGTTGGGATGCAGCCGACATGCAGGCAAGTGCCACCCAGGAATCCGTCTTTTTCGATGAGCGCGGTCTTCAGGCCGTATTGGCCGGCGCGAATCGCGGCCGTGTATCCGCCAGGTCCACTGCCGATGATGGCTACGTCGTAGATCGTTTCGGGCAAAGTAGCAATCCTCAATAAGAAGAGATGACAAAAGGCAAACGAATGATTCTAGAACACGGGCATTGCAGCGGCCAAACGGTGATGGTCACTGTTCAGAGGTCACTGGTAGAGATTCCCTTAGAGGCGCGGGGACATAGGCGGACAGCGGATCCTTCGACTGCGTAGCAGCTTCGCATGCGCGAAGCTGCTACTCCGCTCAGGATGACAGGATCGAGAGTCGGGCGACTCTCAGTTGTTTTCGTTGCTGGCGCGCTTCCAGGAAATCAGCTCGCCGATGGTCGAACTGGTGCTGGAAACCGGCTGCTTGTAGGCTTCCACTTCCGAGCGCGAGGCTTCTTCGCCCACGGCGCGGATGCTGAGTCCGACCTTCTTCTCTTCCGGATTCATCTTGATGATTTTATAGTCGTGCTCCAGGCCCGGCTCCAGATGAAGCGGCTGGCCGTTTTCGTCGGTCGCTTCGGATTTATGGCACAAGCCCTCCACGCCTTCCGCGATTTCGACAAACGCGCCGAACGCGGCCACACGCAGCACCTTGCCGCGAACCACGTCGCCGATGTGATGCGTTTGGAAAAACGACTCCCACACATCCGGCTGAAGTTGTTTCACGCCCAGCGACAAGCGCCGCTTGTCCGGTTCGATCGCCAGAACAACCGCCTTCACGCGGTCGCCCTTTTTCAGGACTTCCGAAGGATGCTTCACCCGCTTGGTCCAGCTCAGGTTGCTGACATGTACCAAGCCGTCAATGCCGTCTTCAATTTCAATGAAGGCGCCGAAGTCGGTCAGGTTGCGTACGCGTCCTTCCACCGTCATGCCGACGGGGAACTTCTCGTGCAACGAGTCCCACGGATTGGCCGCCAGTTGCCGCATCCCGAGCGAAATGCGGCGCTCGGTCGGGTTCACGTTCAGAACCACGCATTCCACCTGATCGCCGACGTTCACCAGCTTCGAGGGATGCTTCATGCGCTTCGACCAGGTCATTTCGCTGACGTGGACCAGGCCTTCAATGCCCTGCTCCAGTTCCACGAAGGCTCCGTAGTCGGTCACGCTGATTACGCGTCCGCCCACGTGTGCGCCCTCGGGATAGCGATGCTCGGCATCGAGCCACGGATCAGGCGTGAGTTGCTTGAATCCCAGCGAAACGCGCTGCTTGTCCTTGTCATACTTCAGGATCTTCACCTGGATCTGATCGCCAACGTTCACCAGATCTTTGGGGTGAGTCAGGCGTCCCCACGACATATCGGTGATGTGCAGCAAGCCATCGAGCCCTCCGAGATCGACGAATGCGCCGTATTCGGTCAGGTTCTTGACTACTCCGGTGAGCACCGATCCCTCTTCCAGATGCTCCAGGGTCTTGGAGCGCTTTTCATTCTGCTCACCTTCGAGCAGATCTTTGCGCGAGACCACGATGTTGCCGCGCTTCTTGTTCAGTTTGATGACCGCGACTTCGAGCGTCTGACCCTTCATGCCGTCCAGATTGCGGATCGGCCGCAAGTCTACCTGCGAGCCCGGCAGGAAGGCGTGCGCACCGAGAATGTCCACGGTCAGACCACCCTTGATGCGGTCCACTACCACGGCCTGGATCGGCTTCTTTTCGTTGTAGGCCTTTTCGATTTCTTCCCAGGCATGAATGCGCTGCGCCTTCTGGTGCGAGAGGTTGATGTAGCCTTCCTCGGCCGGGCCCTTGTCGCGCATCACGTCGATCTCGTCGCCGGGCTTGAACTTGGGCTTGCCCTCGTGATCGAGCACTTCCGCCAGGGGCAGCATCCCTTCCGACTTGGCGCCGATATCGACGACCACGTGCGTTCCGGTCAGCTTCAGCACCGTGCCCTTGATGACGCGGTCTTCACTCACCGCCTCTTCGGCTTCGGTGGTGAAACTCTCAAGCACGGAGGCGAAGTCCTCGCCGGCGGCCGTCTTCTCGTCCGCAGCGGAGGCGGCAAGCGTCTCGTTAGAATCGTCGGTGGTGGCGGCAGCCTGATTCTGTTCGGGCTGGGGTTGCTGCTCTGTCGTCGGTTCGGCTTCGGTTGCGACAGTGGAGTTGGATTCGGAGTTGTGGGCGGTGGTCTCGTCGAACAAGGTTATGCCTCTCTGATGACGGGATGCGGGGCCTGCTTTGCGGACTGCTGGAGGAGTCGTTTGGTTGTGGTGGGCCCACCCTGGCGAGTGAGCTTGGACAATCCCAGCTGTCGGACGTTATACAGAAAACCCGCGTCCAATGGGAACTCTTCGACTATAGCAATCGCCCGCGAACAGTGTCAAACGCAAATCGCTCTAATGTTACAGCCAGGTTGCAGCGTTAGGGTTTCGGAACACGCCCGTAGCGCCGGCATCGTAGCGCCGGCATCCTGCCGGCTGTCGAGAGGGCGTCCCCGCCCTCGGTCTCAGCCGAGCGAAACGTAGCGAAATTTTGCGCCGTCCCTCTCATCTGCTAACCTGCCCTGCTATGGATTATCTCTGGACCCCGTGGCGCTATGCCTATGTCTCCTCCACGGAAAAGATTGCTGGGTGCGTCTTCTGCGATGCGGCTAAGGAAAAGGACGACGCCAAGGTGTACATCGTGCATCGCGGCGAGCATTGCTTCGTCATCCTGAATGCCTTTCCGTATACGCCCGGTCACGTGATGATCGTCCCCTACGCGCATTTGGACGAGTTGCGGAGACTCCCAGCCGATGCTGCCCAGGAGATGATGACGCTTTCCCAGCGGATGGAGTCCTTGCTCCGCGAGCTCTATCGCCCGGACGGCATCAATTTGGGGATGAATATCGGCAAGGCTGCGGGCGCGGGCATCGCCGGACACATTCACATGCACGTCTTGCCGCGCTGGGTGGCGGATGCGAATTTCGTGTCGGTCGTCGGGGAGACGCGGGTTCTACCGGAGACGCTGGCGGTGACGTGGGGAAGGATGACACAAGCTTGGTCGAAACCACGTTAGAAGCCATCTCATAAATGTTCGCGGGCGACAGAGCCAGCGGACCTCAGGGGCTGAAGCCCGGATTTGCTTTTGGCTCTAACGGCACGGCTGGAAGAGGCTGCGGAAGCCGTGCCGTTCCCAAACCCATTTATGGGACCAGTACTAGAGCAATCACGATCATCTACTGCGATGCAATCACGGTCGGCTGCAAGAAAGTTCCCGGACTATTCGCATCCTGGAAGCGAATTTCGAGGCCGCTCGACACAATCACCAGATCTTGTTTCCCGTCCCCGTCCATATCTCCGGCAGCCACCCAGCTCACAACGCCATTGTCGTCGTAATTGGTCGCAGTTTGAAATGTGCCCGCGGCCGCGGGTTGTTGCAGAAATACGGAGACGCTGCCTCCGGTAAACGATCCCATGTTGCCCACTGTCAGGTCGACCTTGGCATCGGCATTCAGGTCCGCCGCCGCGATCGTCCACGAACGGATGCCAGTTGCATAGCTGGTCGCGGGCAGGAAATTGCCGGGGCTGGCAGGATTCTGCAGAAGAACGGAGAGGCTCGCCGCTACGGTGCCGTCGGCACTGCCCAGATTCGCGACGGCAACATCCGGATGTCCATCGGAATTGAAATCCTGAACCGCGACCGCATAGGGCTGCGCTCCGACCGTGTAGTGCACCGGGGCGAGGAATCTTCCGGCTGATGCAGGGTCTTGCATAAAAATGATGAGGTCGGAACTCGTGGCCAAAATGTCGGCCTTGCCGTCTCCGTTCAGGTCGACGATCGCGATGCCAGCCGTTCCCCCTGACCCGACTGCAATCGTCGTCAAGGGCAGGAACTGACCAGCGGCGGTTGAACTTTGCAGAATGATCGAAATTCCTGTCGTATCCGCGACCGCGAGATCGGGCCGGCCGTCGCCGTTCAAATCTCCAATGGCGACGCCGACTGGCGCAAATCCCGTGGGATAATCCGTCGCTGAAAGAAATTGCCCGGGATGAGCCGGATCCTGCAGCAGCACCGAGACGCTGCTCGATCCCGTTCCCCCCGCACTCAGGATTGTGTTCAGCGCGACGAGGTCGGGCTTGCCATCGCCGTTGAGATCGCCCACCGTGAGCGCCACAGGATCATTCCCCACACCGTAATTCACTGGGGAGAGAAAGCTTCCAGCGTGACTGGGATCTTGAAGGTAGACGGCAACCACGCCGGGATGCGGCGGCGCATCTGCAACCTTCGAATAGCTCACGGCGATGTCCAGCTTTCCATCGCCGTTGAAATCAGCAACGGCACACGACGTATAGGAGTTGAACGGCGGCAGAGCGGAGGCCCCGTCTCCGTTTGCTCCAAAATGTCCGCAGCAGGTGAGACCTGCGAAGCTGAGGAAGACAAGGCAACTCAGAGGCGTACGCACGGGCCAGAGGCGGAACATGGATGCGCTCCCAGGAGATAGGAGTTTCGTTTGTATACTCGTGCCGATGAGCCAACTTGTCTGTATGTTGGGACACAGCAGCAGGTGACCCAAGTCACCCGCAGAATCCTAAGTGCGAAAGGCGTTAGCTCAACCCCTTCGCCTGCGAGCCTCTCCAGTTCGCCTTCATCAATCACTGCCACGCCCACTTCCTTCGCCTAGAGCAGTTCTCGCGATGGTGTAGACTGTGCACCCTCAGCGGCTAAAGCCGAAACCCGTTGCAGCTCCTGGCGGCACGGCTGAAGCCGTGCCCTTCCCGTTCCTGCCTTCCCTATACAGCAAATC
>JADGNP010000574.1 GCA_017883425.1 Candidatus Sulfotelmatobacter sp.
AAGGGATCTTTGCCATACTCCCGCAAGGCACGCGCGGCTTTGGCCACGCGTAGCGGGTTGGCGGTGGGCGTGGCGGGGCGGGCGTAGTCTTCATGGGCGTTTACCATCCACTTCACCGGGTACACCAAGGCATTCGCCGGGGCTGGATTTTTCGCAATCGCGGAGCACGCGCTCCATGCAGGGCGCTTCGTCATCGGTGGCGATGGCCAGCAGATAGCGCTGGGCGTCGTATGTGGTCAGTTGAGGGTGTAACGCATCTGCGCTTCGGACAGATGCATGCAAAGCATCTCGAAGCTCATGGTCATGGCGTTCGAGTATGTCGCGTTAGGTCTCGTCCATGGTGGGTGGGGTCGGGGAGCAGGCGGTACTGAGCGCGGCCAGCAACAAAACGGTGGCAAGTGCGGAAAAGCAGGTTCCTCCACTACGCTTGCGGCTTCGCCGCTGCGCTCCGGTCGGAAGGACAGTTGTTTTCATATCGCACACTCTTCCCAGCGTGCCAGGTCGATTTCATGGTCAAGGCTGCTCTGTGAGTTCTGTAACTATCCTGCCCGTCGCTCGGTGACCGCGCTTTCGCCAGTTGCCACAGCCCTCGCGTTGGGCTTCTTGGCGGGTGCCTCCACCACTTCCCATCCCATCACTTTGAAGTAGGCTTCCTCAACGTCCGCGGCGACCTTCTGCCACTGATACTGCTCCTCGATTCGCTTCCTTGCCGTCCTGCCCGCGACCTCCCGCAGCGCAGGATTCGCAATGAGAAAGCGCAACCGGTCCGCCAGGTCCGCCGCACTCCCGTGCTGGAACGTGAATCCGGCTCCGTCGACGACTTCCCGGTTTTCCGGAACATCACTGGTCAGGACGCACAGGCCTGCTCCCATGGCGTCCAGCAATGCCAGAGACAGTCCCTCCAAATCCGACGGCAGCACAAATAACATGGCATTGGTCAGCAGTTCATCCAGAATCTCTCCCGAAACCCAGTCGAACATGCGGATGCGTTGGCTCGCGTGCGTCCGCAACTCCTGGCTATATTCGTCGCAGTAGCTCGATGCCCCGGCCATCACGAGTTTCACGTCCGTCTCGATCTGCTCAAACGCCTCAACGAGCAAATGGCACCCTTTCTCCGGCGAGAATCGCCCCAGGAACAAAACGTACTTCCCCGGCTCAAGTCTCCACTCCAGGATCGCCCGCGGCTCGCTCCGTTCCCGCAGCACTCCGCCGTTGGGCACATAGAACGCTTCAACCCCATGGGTTTCGCGGTAACGTCGTTGCAGAGCCTGCGACACCACCATGGTCCCATTGGGAAGCTGCACCGACGCTCGCTCTCCCAGCCGCAGCACCGCCGACGCCAGGCGTCCCCATTTCTTGCGCTGCCAGTCCAGTCCTTGCACGGTCACGGCGGTCTTTTTTCCCAGCAACCGTGGGAGGAACGAAAAAAGCGCCGGCCCCAGCGCGTGATAGTGCACCACGTCATAACTCTGCGTGAAGGCGTGCGCGGTGCTCAGCAGCGTGTGAATGACCGTTTCCAAGTGCTTTGACCGGATCGTGGGCAGCCGCACCAGCCGCATCCCATGGTGCTCTGCCAGCGCCGGCGTGAAGTAGGTGCGGCAGTACACCGTGACTTCGTGCCCCATCTGCGCGAGCCGTTTCCCTACCTCTTCGTAATAGGTCTCAATCCCGCTGTATTTCGAGATCACTCCCCGCCCGCCGATAAACGCCACCCGCAGCCTGCGCTTCTGCTCCGCCGCAACGGGACTCTCATTCTGAGCTGCAGACGCATGGCATGACAGCCACCATGGCGGCTGCGCTGTCATTGCGACCGGCTCCCGACGTCGCGCGGCCCTCCTCGCAACCACGCCTTCATACAGACTCAAAAGCTTCTGATAGTGTCCCTCTGGAGTGTGGCACTGCCGCACCTTCTCCCACCCGGCACGCCCCATCTTCTCCGCCAACTCCGGCTTCGACCCCAGCGACTGAATCGCAGCCGCGAGTTGATTCACGTCGCCCGTACGATATAGAAATCCCGTCACACCCTGGTGAACCAGTTCACGCCTCGAACCCAGATCGGAGGCCACCACCGCGCGCCCCTCGGCATAAGACTCAAGGATGGTCTTTCCCAGAGTCTCGTACGCGTGGGAAGGCAGCACCGTGAACCGCGACTTGGCAATCAGCGAGTCCCGTTCCGCAAGTCCCACCTGCCCCACAAACTCCACGTTCGACAATCCCAGCGAGGCCGCCAATTCCTGCAACTCTCCGCGCTGCGGGCCGTCGCCCGCAATGATCAAACGCATCTGCGGAACTTGTTGCATCGACCGCAGCAGGTCATCGACGCCCTTCTCCGCCGACAGCCTGCCGAAGTACAGCAGCGGTGCACCGTCACCTTTCGACTCCCGCAGTGTATGAACCGTCTGAAAATGCGGCAGCACCTCAAACTTGTCGCCATCCCATCCGTGCTCCACGAACTTGTCGCGCACGAACCGGCTGGGCGCGAGGAACAGATCCACGCACTTTCGGTAGGTGCCCAGCCAGCGATGAACGTAGGCCTCCGTCGTCAGGGTCATCCGCGCGCCCATCCCCGGATAACACCTCGGCCGCAACGCGTGCCAGAATTCGCCACCCTTGCACGCTTCGCACGCTTCCCCCTGCGACACCAGGTTGTAGCTTGGGCACAGCAGCTTGAAGTCGTTCAGGTGATACACGACCGGGACTCTCTGCGCTTTCAGTTCCCACAGGATCGACGGCGACAAATGATGATAAATATTCCGCACATGGGCCACATCCGGCCGGAACTCCTCGATCATCGCCCGGATCCGCCGCCGCGCCTCCCTGGAATAAATGGCATGCCCCGCCCGCCGCGCCTTCTGCCACCATCCCGACTTGGCCTTGAAGTCGATGTGCGGCACGAAATACTCATCGAACGGAGTCGGCTCCCCGCGCGGATCGGCCATCGAAAACAGCGCCACTCCGTGGCCCTGCTCTCGCATCAGTTCCATCAATTCGAACAGGTAGACCTCGGTCCCGCTGAAGGGATAGTTATATTTGTTGCAGTAGAGAATTCTCATCAGAAACGCTCTGTGTCTGCGGGGCGATCCGCTGAATAAAAACGTCGCAGAAGGATTCCAGGTTCTTGCTGCGGTTGAAGTTTTGGCGAACTTGGACCTGGGCCGCATGCCGTACCCAGTCCAGTTGCCGAGCCGCCGAAAGAATGTAGGGACGAAGACAGGGATCATCCGGTGCCTGCATCAGCGAACGGATAAACAGCAACTGGGCCACAAAATCGCCCATCGATCCTGGCTCGTATAAAAAACCCGTCCTGCCCGCAATCACCAGTTCAGGAATCCCGGTGATCGCCGGCGCCAGCACGATCTTCCCGCGTGCCATCGCCTCCATCAGTACCAGCGGAATCCCCTCGCTCCGGCTCGTCAGCACGACCACGTCGGCCCGTTCGTACAGCGAGTCCATCTGCTCGTCCGGCACGTATCCCAGCAGCGTAACCCGCCTCTCGAGACCACACCTTCGGATCAGTGATTCCAAATGTCGCCTCTCCGGTCCGTTGCCGGCGATCGAGCATTCAAAATTCACGCCGCGCGTACAAAGTTGAGCGCAAGCCCGCACCAGAAACGCGTGATCCTTCACCGCATGCAGCCGCCCCAC
>JADGNP010000575.1 GCA_017883425.1 Candidatus Sulfotelmatobacter sp.
TGGAAGACGATCGGTGTTTTCCTCGCTCAGCAGGCGCTCTTTGGCCGCTGAACACATGATTCGCAATGCATGACGCTGACGCAGACTGAGTTTCGGGGTGAGCTTCTGTTCGACGCGGCGCGCCAGCGCGAGGTCGAGATTCTCGCCTCCGAGCAGGAGGTGCTCGCCGATGGCGGTGCGTTCAAATTCGACGTTTCGGCCTTGCACGTGGGCCTGTACGAGGCTGAAGTCCGATGTGCCGCCTCCGATGTCGCAAATCAGCACGAACTCGCCGTCTCGCAGGTGCTCTCCGAGAACGTTCTGATGCTCCGCCACCCACGCATAAAAGGCAGCCAGCGGCTCTTCCAGCAGAGTCAGGTTTTGCAGTCCTGCCTCTCGCGCCGCTTCTACCGTCAGCTCTCGAGCTTCCTCGTCGAAAGAAGCCGGCACGGTTAGTACGATTTCCTGGTTCTCGAAGAGCTGTTGCGGATTGGTGGCCACTTCGGCCGTCATCGCGTGGTTCCAAGCGTTCCGCAGATGCATGAGGTAACGGGCAGACGCTTCGACGGGAGACACCATCGGTTCGGGCGGCTCCGCCTCGCGCGGCAGAATTTTGGCCGATCGATCGATGGCACTCTGGCACAGCCATGACTTCGCCGAAGATACCTGCCGCCCCGGCACGAGGGCGCCTTGGTCGCGGGCCATCATGCCGACGATTGAGGACGGATGTTCTTCCCACGGCAGGCTCACTGTACCCGATGAGACTTCGTCTTCGGTTGGGAAATAGAGAAAGGAGGGCAAGAGTGGCACCGCGCGCACTTCACCCGGGCTGGTCAGCTGCGCAACCTCAAAGACCCTTATTCCTGACGAATCGGCTTCGTTCGCGTTTTCGCGGGTGTCGACAAAGGCCACAGCGGAATTCGTCGTGCCCAGGTCGATGCCAATCAGGTAGCGGGAAGGGCCTTCCATCACGGTCTCAAAACAGACTGCTGCCGATTCGTCATTAGGCGCTCTTCTCGCGGATGTTCAGCTCGAGCTTCCAGCGGTTGGCACCGTCACGCGAGGCACACCAGAGTTCTAACGTACCGATTTCTGTCACGCGTGACTCCAAGCGCACAGGTAACACAGTTCCTTGCTGGCCCTCGAGCGTGAGCGTCACTTCAAGCGGGTTGAGTTCCTCGATCTCGCTGCCCCAGTTCTCCAGAAGATCGCCGACACGGTCCTGCTTTCGAATCGTGGAACTCAGGAAGCGGAACTCTGCGGGCTCCCCGACGACCAACCCGAACTCCCGGTCGGGCACCACCGCCTCGGTGCCTTCCTCCATCCCAAAGGGCACCACGCAGAGCGCCTTCAGCGGGGCTTCCATTCCTGGGACGGCTGGCATCGCGCTTTCGATTCCAACGTAGTAAGTGCGCGAGGCGCCACTCCGGATGCGTAATCCCTGTCCGCGCCGGGCCCTTCCGTAATAGGCCGCCCCTCGCGCCACTGCGTGCTCGAGGTCAGGCGCTTCCAGAACATTGGCTGGACCAAGCGCTTCAAATCCCTCTTGGGTCAGCCAGCTATTGAGCACCTCTACCAGCCGCCTACGCAGCACGTCCGCCTTCATGACGCCGCCATTGAACAGAACATGCGTCGGGCATGCCAAACCGTTTCGCCCCCGCCGAATGTTGCCAGCTTCCGGACTGTTCTGTACCTGACGGGACAGAAAGCGCGCCAGGTGCTTCGTGACTGCCGCATCGGCGGCATAGGGCAGGCCTAATTCCTGAAATCCGATCCGGCGCTGCCCGGCCGGCATTTCATCACTTCCTACCTTCGGGAAGAACCCTTCGACAAGGACGCGGTTCAGATCTTCGCGCAACAGCTCCGTCTTGATAGTGCCCCCAACCAACTTGCGTCCTTTGCCCAACAAGGTGACATCTTGCTTTTGGCTCTTGGGATGTTCGAACAACTGCTCTTTCGCAGAGCGGCACTGGTACCACAGACCCTGCAACTGATAGGTGTCGATGCGATGGCCTTCGGCTTCCAACTTCTGTTGCAGTAATCGGGCGAGGGCGAGGTCCATGTTGTCGCCGCCCAGCAGGATGTGGTCGCCGACTGCGACACGCTTCAGCGCCAAGTCTCCATTTTCTTCCGAAACCGCGATCAGGCTGAAGTCGGTGGTTCCGCCGCCGACGTCGCAAACCAGAACCAAATCTCCAATCTTGATGCGCTTGCGCCACCCATCCCCCTGGCTCTCGAGCCATGCGTAGAATGCGGCCTGCGGTTCTTCGAGGAGCGTCACGCGCTGCAGCCCAGCCTGCTCAGCCGCACGCCGGGTTAGTTCTCGCGCTTCCTCGTCAAACGAAGCGGGCACGGTGAGCAGAACGTCTTGTTCGGCCAAGGCGTGGCCTTTCCCGTCCGCCGCATGATGCACGTCCCATACTGTCCGGAGGTACTGCAGATAATGCGAAGAAACTTCCAGCGGAGAGAGTTTGCTGACCTCTTCCGGAGCCTGCCACGGCAGAATCGGCGCCGCGCGGTTTGCGGCAGCGTAGGAAAGCCATGACTTGGCTGATGCGACCAGCCTTCCCGGACTCTCCGCCCCGCGCTTGCGCGCCAACTCTCCAATCACGAACTTCGGTTCCGCGTCCCAAGGCAAGCGGAGGCTGCCCTTGGGAAAATCCAAGTCACCCGGAATGTAGAGAAAGGATGGGAGCAATGTCCGGTCGGCTATTTCATTCGGATTGACGATCTGAGGAATGGTGCCAACTTCGATGCGCGCTCTTTCCGAGGCGGCGCTTTCACAGTATGCCAGCGCGGAATTGGTAGTGCCTAAGTCGATGCCAACGATGAATTGTGAGTCCAACTAAGTCTCCTGTGGCCAGCATTGCGCCACGTGAAAATTGCTTTGGTCTGCGCAGAGGTGCAGGTTTGCTAGGGGACCTCAACCTCTGCCGGGGCCACAATCGCTCTGCCGGAACCCTGCGGCAGTGACGGCAGGGTCACTTCGGTGACGCGCCAGCCGCGATGGCGCAACAAACCACGAATTGGTGGTTCGCCGGTTACATTGCCGACCAGTTTGATAGCTGCCGGATCGAAGCCCACCGGTACGGTGACGGGCTGGTCTTCCTCGGAAGAGAGGATCGGCTCGAGTTTGATATAGCGCTCCAGAACCTGGCGGCAGGAAGTGTGGATGCTGCGTACGGCAGCCCCGAGTTGCCCGTCAGGGTAGGAAGAAACGTCCTCCTCCAGAAAGTCCACCAGGCGGCCATCGCGCTGCAACAAAGCCAGCATCTGCACCGCCCGGTCGAGCGATTCAGGGCTCGGCTTGTCGCCTCTGACCTTTGGTGCGGCAGGAGTCGCCTTTGCTGCGGTGGCAAGGGGTGCGACCTCTACCTTAGCCCCCCCCAGCGCCTGCAGTACGTCCTGGGGGATCTTTCCCTGAAACAGCAGCGAGAAAAAACAGCGAAAAGCGAAAGATAGCCGGGTTGAAAATCCAATCATAGATATATGTGCTCCAAATCGGAGGTGGCACTACCCCTAGAAATTGCTCTTGTATTAAGGGAAACACACTGCGGGACCCGTGCACAAGGCTTGGCAGGGGGGCACGGACGGTTCCCAGAGTCTAAGAGGCTTTGCGCGCCGGCGCCTCAGGCGCCGTTGGATGTTCAGGAAATTCAA
>JADGNP010000122.1 GCA_017883425.1 Candidatus Sulfotelmatobacter sp.
TGTTTTTCGGCCGTTGGAGCGCCTGATTTATTGGCTTGGCGGAGTCCGCGAGGATGAGGAGCAATCCTGGGTCAGATACTCCGCATCCATGATCTCGCTGAGCATATTCAGTTTTCTTTTCGTCTACGCGCTGCAGCGGTTGCAGGGACATCTTCCGCTGAATCCGATGCACTTTGCGACGCCGCAGGCGCCGCAAAATGCGACGGCGATGACTCCGGACCTGGCGTTTAACACGGCAGTCAGCTTCGTGACGAACACAAACTGGCAGTCCTATTCTCCGGACACTACCATGAGCTACCTAACGCAGATGGCAGCTCTGGCGGTCCAGAACTTCGTTTCCGCCGCTGTGGGCATTGCAGTTGCAGTTGCGCTGATCCGGGGGTTCGCACGCCACACCGCCAAGACCATCGGAAATTTCTGGGTAGATGTGACGCGCTGCACGCTCTACATCCTGCTTCCCATTTGCATCCTATCTACGCTGTTTTTCGTTTGGCAAGGATCGATCCAAAACTTCAAAGGGCCTGCCACTGTAACGACTCTGGAAGGGCCGACCCAGGTGATTGAGCAAGGCCCCTTGGCGTCTCAGTTATCGATAAAGATGCTTGGAACCAATGGCGGCGGATACTTCAATGCAAACTCTTCACACCCATACGAAAATCCGACTCCATTGGCGAACCTCCTGCAAATGATGCTGATCTTTTCGCTCGGGGCTGGGCTGACGTATATGTTTGGCAAGATGGTGCGCGATACACGCCAGGGCTGGGCGATCTTTGCAGCGATGGCCACAATGTTTCTGGCTGGCGCGTTCATATGTTATTGGGCCGAGCAAAGCGGAAATCCGATGCTGACCAAGATGGGAGTGGAAAACACTTATACGGGAGGCCAACCGGGCGGGAACATGGAAGGGAAAGAAGTCCGGTTCGGCAATCCGATGACGGCGCTATTTGCCACCGTAACGACGGACGCCAGTTGCGGCGCTGTCAACGGCATGCACGACAGCTTCACGCCGATCGGCGGGCTCGTTCCACTGTTCAACATTCAGACTGACGAAGTGATCTTTGGAGGCGTCGGCGCCGGTCTCTACAGCATGTTGATTTATGCAGTCGTCGCCGTCTTCATCGGAGGCCTGATGGTCGGGCGCACGCCCGAATATGTGGGCAAGAAGATCGAGCAAAAAGAAGTCAAGATGGCCATCATTGCGATCCTCGCGACCTCTCTCTGCATTCTCGGGTTTACTGCACTCAGCTCGGTGGCTCCGTTTGCGAAGGACCACTACTGGAATCCGCCTGGGCCGGCCACTGCGAACTTGAACAACGGGGGACCACACGGCTTCTCCGAAATCCTATACACATACTCGAGCGGCGCCGGGAATAATGGCAGCGCCTTTGCCGGGATCAGCGCCAACACACCCTGGTACAACTTGACGATTGGCATTGACATGCTGGTCGGAAGGTTTCTCTTCATCATCCCGGCTCTCGCAATCGCCGGCAGCCTCGCTGGCAAGAAATTGATCCCCGTAACCAGTGGCACTTTGCCAACGAACGGTTCGCTGTTTGTCATTCTGTTGATCGGGACCGTCATGATCGTGGGCGCGCTCACCTATTTCCCGGCGCTCTCCCTAGGGCCGATTGTTGAGCACTTGCAGATGCTAAATGGGAAATTATTCTGATGTCTTGTGAATGAGGAGTTAAAAATGTCTACGGCCAGTGCTCCTCCGGTGGAGCCCAAACAGGAAGGTAAGCAAGAAGCCTCGCAACTCATCTCGAGAGGCGTCCGAGCCCGTCCGTTGTTCGATCCGGAAATTGTGAAACGTGCGACCAAAGAGTCCTTCATAAAGCTCAACCCAAGGAAGGTTGCAAAGAACCCGGTGATGTTTGTCGTGGAGGTCGGAGCGGCCTTAACGACGATTTACGTGATCAAGGACGTGATCACAGGCGCTGGCAGCCTTCTTTTTGGCATTCAAATCGCACTGTGGTTGTGGTTTACCGTTGTCTTCGCCAATTTCGCAGAAGCCATGGCGGAAGCGCGAGGCAAAGCTCAAGCCGATGCACTGCGCAAGACCAAAACTGACACGATGGCCCGGAAGCTTCTGCCAAATGGCGCGTTTGAAATGGTACAGGCTTCAAAATTGCGCGCTGGAGATGTCGTCTATTGCGAGGCAGGTTATCTCATTCCAGGAGACGGCGAGGTCATCGACGGTGTCGCCAGCGTCGATGAATCCGTCATTACCGGGGAAAGTGCTCCCGTTATTCGGGAATCCGGCGGGGACCGAAGCGCAGTGACGGGCGGTACAAAGGTGCTTTCGGATCACATCAAGATCAGGATCACCTCCAATCCGGGCGAAACTTTCCTCGACCGCATGATCGCCCTCGTTGAGGGCGCAGTTCGTCAGAAGACGCCAAACGAGATTGCTCTGAACATCCTGATCGCCGGTCTGACGTTGATCTTCTTGCTGGCGGTCGCAACGCTTCCGCCCTATGCGAAATACGCAATTCAAGCAGTCGGAAGCGGTACTGCCCCGACGGTAGCGGTTCTCGTCTCACTGCTCGTGTGCCTGATCCCAACGACCATCGGCGGATTGCTTTCTGCGATAGGTATCGCGGGAATGGATCGGGTAATGCAACACAACGTTCTGGCCATGAGCGGCAAAGCGGTTGAGGCCTCTGGTGATGTCAACACCCTGCTTCTTGACAAGACCGGAACCATTACCCTCGGGAATCGGCAGGCAGTCGAATTCATAACGGTCGACGGAGTAAGCGAAAGCGAATTGGCAGATGCTGCTCAGCTCTCAAGCCTCGCCGATGAAACGCCAGAGGGGCGCTCAATTGTGGTGCTGGCCAAGCAGAAATACAGCCTCCGCGGTCGCGAAATCGCCCAGCATAACGCCCACTTTATTCCGTTCTCCGCATATACGCGAATGAGCGGTGTTGACATGGACGGCCGTCGGCTGCGTAAAGGCGCGACGGATGCCATTGCTCAGTTCGTGAAGGAGGCTGGCGGCACGGCGCCTCAGTCTCTTCTGGAGATTTCTGACCGCATTTCCAGAAACGGCGGCACGCCTCTCGCAGTAGCCGAGGGGTCAAGAGTTCTTGGCGTCGTTCATCTCAAAGACATCGTAAAAGGTGGAATGAAGGATCGGCTTGCCTCGCTGCGGGCAATGGGAATTCGCTCGGTGATGATCACCGGCGACAATCCCTTGACCGCCGCTGCGATCGCGCAAGAAGCCGGTGTGGATGACTTCCTTGCGCAGGCTACTCCGAAGGACAAGCTCGAATACATCCGAAAAGAACAGGCCGAGGGGCGCCTCGTGGCCATGACTGGTGACGGTACCAACGACGCGCCGGCGCTGGCTCAGGCCGATGTGGGCGTGGCCATGAATACCGGAACCATGGCAGCGAAAGAGGCGGGCAACATGGTGGATCTTGACAGCAATCCGACGAAGCTGATCGAGATCGTGGCCATCGGAAAACAATTGCTGATTACCCGCGGTTCGTTGACCACCTTTTCGATCGCCAATGACATTGCCAAATATTTTGCGATCATTCCGGCGATGTTTGCGTCCATGTATCCCGAACTGAACAAGCTGAATATCATGGGGCTGCACTCGCCCCAAAGCGCGGTACTCGCGGCAGTCATTTTCAATGCGGTAATCATTATTGCCTTGGTGCCGTTAGCTCTTCGGGGTGTGCGGTATAAGCCCGTGAGCGCTGGCCAGATGTTGGGCCGAAACCTTCTGATCTACGGCCTCGGTGGAATCATCGTGCCATTTCCCGGCATTTGGCTGATTGACAAGATCATCGTTGGGCTGCATCTGGCGTAAGGGTGCGGGCTCTACTTGGAGCCCGCCAGAATAGGAGTAGCACATGATTAAGGAACTTGGACCTGGATTTCGTTTGACGCTGGTTTTTACGGTCCTCACCGGATTGCTGTACCCCGCGGTGATGACCGGCGTGTCCGAGCTGATTTTTCCGAAGCACGCCAACGGCAGTCTCGTGAGTGTCAATGGAAAAGTTGTCGGATCGAGCCTCATCGGCCAGCCTTTCGCCAAGCCTGAGTATTTTCATCCGCGTCCGTCAGCGGCAGGCAGTGGTTACGACGCGACCGCCAGTTCTGGCACGAACCTGGGCCCCACGAGCGCCAAACTCCTCCGGGGAACGACCAAGATGGATGACAAGAAAAACGAGGTCGTCGATTTCGACGGCATCAACCTTCGTATCGTGCATTACTGCGTCGATAACGATATCCCCTACGAATCATCGGTACCCCTTGAACAATTCAAAGACTCGCACGGCGACCTCGATGACGTAAAGCTGATCAAGGCTTTCAATGATGACAAGACACCGTTGCTGTTCAAGGCGAAGGCGCCAATTCCACCGGACGCCGTGACAGGTTCGTCGTCGGGTCTGGACCCGCACATCAGCCCCGCTAATGCCGAGGCACAAGCCGCACGAGTCGCAAAGGCACGGGGCGTCTCCGCAGATCAGGTAAAGCAATTGGTCCCGCAGTTTACCGATCGAGCTGATCTGGGTTTTCTCGGCGAGCCGCGCGTCAACGTTCTGATGTTGAACATCGCACTTGACCAAAAGTTTCCGGTTTCGAAGTAAGGAGAGAACGAGACTGCACGTGAAACGCGATTCAGACGCTCCACTGCGACGTGAGTTTTAGCCGATTGAGCTACCGCGTCAAACTTATCCTTTTTCTTCTGTGCGCCATTACGATCCTGTTCCTCGTCGATACGGCTTACCAGGGTCTCAATACCCTTTCGCGTTTGAACATCGTGGAGGCTGAACGGGACCAGTGGCAACGGCCATCCGATGTTATCCAGGCACTGGATTTGAAGCCCGGAAACGTAGTTGTCGATCTGGGATGCGGTTCGGGATACTTCACGCTCAAACTTTCGACACCAGTCGGCAAAAGCGGAAGGGTTCTGGCAGAGGACATCCGCAGGTTGCCACTGGTGTTCCTGTGGCTCAGGACATTCCAAAGACGCCAACACAACGTCAGCATTGTGCTTGGCGAACCCAACGATCCGCACTTGCCTACGCAAGGCGTGAATGCCGTACTCATTGCCAATAGGTATCATGAATTTACGAATTCCCAGGCGATTCTTGTTCACGTGGTCCGGTCATTGGGGTCTGGAGGACGGCTGGTCGTCGTCGATCGTGAACCTCGTCCGGTCGAGAAAGGGTCTACGGGGACCGCAGCAGAGCATCATGAAGTGTCATCCGAGCAAGTTGAAAGTGAACTTCGACAAGCAGGGTTTGAGATCGTCAGTCGGCAGGATCGCTTCATTGAGAATGATCCCTCTAACGAGGAATGGTGGCTGATCACCGCCCGCAAACCATAGCCGCCCTCGTCCGGAACAGCTGCTTCAGCAAATCGAGCATCATGAAAACCAGGGGGAGAGGCAGCATGAATCCACTTATGCTGTTTGGTTTGTTCGCAGTTACGGCGATGCTGGTGTGCTACGCGCTCGAAAATCGCAGCAGGTGGTTTATCCTGCCGTTCGCAGCGGCGTGTGCGCTAGGGTCGGCCTACGGGTTTCTACAAGGGGCCTGGCCATTCGGATTGGTAGAGGCTGTCTGGTCTATCGTCGCGGTTCGGCGATGGTGGATTGCTGCGCGACGATCAGAGTGAACTACCAGCGCTGGGCATTTCGCTTTGCGCTTTACCTGAACCCGTTAGACAATAACTATCAATGGTGAATGATTCATCTCAACGACCCAGCCCAGAGCAACTGCTCGCGCAAATCCAACTCGAGGAGCGTCGGGAGCGACGTGGAAAACTCAAAGTTTTCCTCGGCTATGCCGCTGGGGTTGGCAAATCCTTCCAAATGCTCGACGAGGGCCGCCGACGGCGTGAGCGAGGTGAAGACGTTGTTGTTTGTGCAACGCAGCCACAGTACCCTGCCGAGATTCAGGCGATATTGCCGCGGCTTGAAGTTATTCCCACCTTGAAGACTGGCGAGTCGGAATCCATTGATGTCCCTGCGGTAATTCGTCGGCACCCGCAAGTTGCGCTGATTGACGGCCTTGCTTATGACAACCCTCCAGGCAGCCCAAATGCCTATCGCTGGCAAGATGTGGAACAGCTACTCGAAGCCGGCATCTCAGTGATCACCTCGGTCAACTTACAATACCTCGAAAAACTTCGCGACGAGGTGGAACGCATCACCGGCAAGCGTGCTCCATACAGCATTCCTCGCGGCTTTCTGGATAGCAGTGCGGACGAAATCGTTGTCGTGGACGCTCCTGCGATACAAAGCCTTTTGCATGGGGCAACGCCTGCGGATCGCGCTGCACTGCTCGCAGAACAACATAAGCTCTCCCGGCTCCGCGAACTGGCTCTGCTGGTCGCGGCTAGCGTAGTGGATCACCAGCTTGAGAGCTACTTGCGGTCGCATGGGGTCGATCAATCTTGGGGCGTGCAGGAACGTATCCTCGTTTGTGTAACTCCGCGATCCAACGCTGCTGAGATGCTGGAAAGTGGCCGCCGCAATGCGGACCGCTTCCAAGGCGAGTGTTATGTTGCCTATGTGCAGCAGCCTGCCCTTTCGCAAGAAGATCGAGCGATTTTGCAACAGAATCTTGACTATGCCCGCAAACTAGGAGCTCAGGTGGAGATCCTAAGCGGTCTCGATGCACTCGAAGCTATCCTGCGATTTGCACATCAAAAGGGCATCACGCAGATCTTTATGGGGCACAGCATGCGTGAGGGAGGATGGCGTCGGCTTTGGAGCAACTCCATTGAGCGACTGATACGTTCTGCCGAAGGAATCGATGTCATCGTCTATCCACACTAATCGAGCCGGCGAGCAAGATTACGGGCAAAGCGGCCGTGGCCAATTAAAAGTGCTCCTTGGCTATGCGGCCGGCGTTGGCAAGACATACCGCATGCTCGAGGAAGCACAGCAGCTCAAACGGCAAGGAAAGGATATTGTCGTTGGTTACTTCGAGCCGCATGGACGCAAAGACACGATAGCGAAATCTGACGGGTTGGAAATTATCTCCAGACGCGTGGTTGCTTATCGGGGCGGCACGTTTGAAGAGATGGATACTACGGCTATCCTTTCGCGACAACCCGCCATTTGTGTTGTCGATGAATTGGCACACTCAAATGTGCCTGGCTCCGAGCGCACCAAACGTTGGGAGGATGTGCAGGTCTTGCTGGCTGCGGGAATCGATGTGATCACAAATATGAACATCCAGCATCTCGAGAGTCTCAACGACCAAGTTTTACAAATCACGGGTATTCGCGTCCGCGAGACCGTGCCGGATTGGTTTGTCAAGAGTGCCGCCGAAGTTGTCATGGTCGACGCGACAACCGGAGCGCTGCTGAACCGCCTTAGGCGAGGGGATATCTACGCCCCGGAAAAGGCGCAGAGGGCGATGGAGAATTTCTTCAAGGAATCGACTCTCACGGCTCTTCGAGAACTCGCCTTGCGGCAGGCGGCGCACGAACTCGAATTGCGAGAGACCGCCAGGACATCAGCAGAGCGTCAACCGCAGCAAGAGCTCTCTAGTGCTTCGGCTTCATCGCCAGTGGCAACCATAGATCGGATCTTGATCTATGTCAGTGCCGATGTTTCAACGGCTATGCTGATCCGACGCGGGCGAAGAATGGCTGATTATCTCGGTGCTGATTGCTTTGCAGTGTCTGTAGTGCCGCTTCGGGACAAAGCTAGCCTGCCAACGCAAGATCGGAACGCAGTGGAAAAGCACTTGAGCTTTGCGAGAAATCTCCATGTCGAAACACGAATCTTGGAAGGCGATGACGCCGCGGAAGCAATCGTGGACTTTGCGCGCCGCAATCAAATTACGCAGATCCTCCTCAGCCGCTGCGACCGTAGCTCATGGAACCGCATGTTCGGAACTGATCTCATCTTGCGGGTCGTTCGCAAGGCAAAAGATATTCGTGTGATCATTGTTGCCGAACGAAAGCGATCCAACTAGTTCGTGCCATTGACGTATTGTCAGCTCAACAGGGATTCGGTTGCTTACCGACAACCGCCTGGGGAAAAGTCGGCGTTTGCGGTGCATCCAAAATCAAGGTGCTATTCAATCGTCTCCGGGCTGGAACCCTAATGGCAACTAGAGCAAGGTTCCCCGGAGAATGACGCTCGCAACCGAGAAGTAGATGATCAGGCCCGTGACATCAACCAGCGTAGCAACAAAGGGAGCCGATGCACTCGCGGGATCAAGCCCGCAGCGCCGGAGCACGAATGGCAACATGGATCCTGCGGTCGTGCCAAACATCACCACTCCGACGAGGCTGCATCCGATTGTGAGCGCCACGATCTGATAGTGGGGCCCATACGTTCCGCGCAAGCCATGCCAGAGAAAAATTCGCGAGATGCCGATGACGCCGAGTATGGCTCCCAATACCAGGCCGGCTGCCAATTCCCGCCGAATGACACGCCACCAGTCCCGCAATCGAATTTCACCTAACGCCATGGCGCGTATGACAAGGGTCGTGGCTTGCGATCCTGAGTTTCCGCCGCTACTGATGATTAGCGGAATGAATAATGCCAGCACAACAGCCCGCTCGATTTCTGCGGAAAAGAAACCCATGGCAGTTGCCGTGAGCATCTCGCCCACAAAAAGAATCGCAAGCCATCCTGCCCGCTTGCGCACCATCTGTCCAAATGTTACTTCCAAGTATGGGCCGTCCAGTGCCTCCATGCCTCCAATTTTCAGGATGTCTTCTCCGGCCTCCTGCTGCACCAGTCCTACAACGTCGGCACTAGTGACAATACCGAGCATGCTCCCTTCCTGGTTGAGTACCGGTACCGCCAGCAAGCGGCGCTTCGCAAGCAACTGCGCGACGGTCTCCTGGTCAGCATCCTCAGATACAAAAACGTAGTCGGTATGCATCACGTCACGAACTTTTCGAGACCTTTCAGCCGAGAGGAGTTCGCGGAATGAGACCACTCCCATCAGGTGTTGCGATTTGTCAAGCGCGTACGCGTAATAAATCATCTCGACCTGCCCGGCTTGTTGTCTGGTCTCAGAGATGGCTTCGTCGACTGTCATCTCCGGGGAGAGACTGACGTACCCGGCGTGCATTAGCGCACCTGCTTCATCTTCCGGGTAAGGAGACGCAGGTCGTCCCTGGCGGCTGCGTTCGGCAACAACTGTGACTTCCATCTGGCTGGCTTGCTGCAGGACTTGATCAGTGAAGTCCAAGCCGGGGAACCAGCGCCTGCGAGATCCTGCGCCGCGACTCAAGAAAAGCTGGGTGACCCCCTTCTGGCGTGCATAGTCCACCAGGGTTTGCGCGCGGTTGTTGCCGTGAATAACCTCACTACTAATGTGCAGATTCTCAGCGAAGCGGAGGTGACGATCTACGGTTGGGCGGTCTTCCGCAGGCAAGGCGGCTGATTCCTCTTTGGAATGGACGTACACGGCAATGCAAACGGCATGCAGATGGTCGGCTACCCGTCTCGCTCGACGCAACAGCATGGCGGTCGACGGATCAGCTGTGATGTTGACCAATATTGTTTCCACTCGCGATTCAAGCGGCTTCGTCTTCCCGGTCTGCCGTGCTTCCAGCGCCTGTGCGGTCTGGCGAATGGCCAATTCCCGCAAGGCAACCAGAATTGGTTCTTGAAACAAGTCGTCGGACTCGCTCTTCGCCCTGTCGGGCGGATAAACGACACCGCGCTCCAAACGGTGAAACAGCGCCCGCGGAGTGACATCTACAATCACGACTTCCTCTGCCTGCTGGAACATCCAATCGGGCACAGTCTCACGGACGCGGACCCCTGTAAGCTGCCAGATCTGGTCGCTCAGACTTGCCAGGTCCTGGACGTTCATGGTGGTGAGTACGTCGATGCCGGCCTGGATCAGCACTTGCACGTCTTGCCAGCGCTTTTGTCGCGCTGAGCCGGGAGCATTCGAGTGCGCTAGTTCGTCCACCACACAAACTCGCGGTCTGCGCTGCAAGACCACGTCAACGTCTAACTCTTCGCTTGTGCCGCCTCGGTGTATGGTCCGCCTCAGTGGAATCGTCTGCAGGCCCTCAAGCCGGTCGCGAATGTCATTGCGTCCATGTGACTCCACAAAGCCGATGACCAGATCCACTCCACGCGTTCTTAACTCTCGCGCGTCTTCCAGCATCTGGTACGTTTTCCCGACACCTGGGGCATAGCCAAGGTAAATTTTGAGACGGCCTCCAACGTTTATATGAGTCATGGCAATTTGCTTTTCACCTAGTGTGGAAATACACGAACGTCCATACCTTCGGCAGCCCGAATCAGACGGCTCACAGGAGTTCCCCAGAAACGCGCTCCCCAATCGTTCTTCATACTGTGCCCTACAAAAATCTGCGTCACGCCGTGGGACCGTGCATATTGCACAATGGATTCGACGGGATCGTCGGATTCCAATACGTCGACTCGCGCACCTTCCGCCCGAGCGTGCGCCAGAATTCCTTCCATATCTTTGTGTTCTGCCTCGGACGAGTTCGGAAGTCTCACGTAAATGGCCAGTACATCGCAATGAAAGCGCGCCGCACTTTGACGGGCGCTAGCGATCATGCGATCGGCATTTGCGCGCGTTGTCAGGCAGACCAAGAAACGCTCATGCGTGCGCCACGCGGGCTCGATATCGTGCGCCTGCAAGTAGCGTTGCAGACCGGCATCAATCACATCGGCGGAAAGAACCAGGGCCATCTCCCGGAGCGACACTAGCTCGGGCTGCGCGCCTTCGGTGGGGGCATCGACGACCACGATTTCATCCGCCGTACTAAGAAACTGTCGGGGAATCGTTTGAAGCACTGGCGTGCCAGTCAGCCTTTCTACCGCCTCGCGCTGGTCGTCGATGTGCTGTAGATTCACGGATCCAACAACGTTGATACCGTTTGCCAGTAACTCCTCGACATCCTGCCACCGATGTGCGTTGCGGCCCCACGGGCTGTCGTAAGCCAGCCCATCGACCACACAAACCTGCGGGTGACGGCGGAGAATTGCAGGAACATCTATGACGGGCACGCCCTCAATATCGACGGTCGGGACAATTTCGAGAGCGTTCAAGATTGGCTCGATTTCTGGCGGAACTTGCGGTTGCAGCGCCCCCACAACTACGTCCTGCCCACGCTCCTTGCGTCGGCGCGCTTCGTCAAACATACGGAATGACTTGCCGACGCCCGAGGCATAGCCTAGAAATACTTTTAGCCGACCCCGAGTGGAGGCCGGTCGTGCTGTGTCGGACCGTGTTGGATCAACCCCAGCCATTTCTTGACGATTGTACTGCCCGCGAGAACGCTTGAAACCGGACGGAGTTCCCAGGGTATCCCCAAGCGGAGTTTTTGGCGTACTTCAAACGCTCTATCTTCCAAGGAGCTTGGAATCACTCACCCAGACTATTGGATAAGAAAGCCCGTAAATCTCGAATAACAGGTTCATAAGTTTTTCGTAACGGGCGCCCGATTTTGTCGGGCCTGTCACCTGATTCGATCGCGGACCGCAGCAGTAGCAGGGTCCTTTACGAAGATTGCATACAGCCCCACATGCTTGCTTGACACAGCTCCAGATAGGGTCTCCGGGGAGTGCCCATAGAGTTCCGCTAGCGATTGTTTGAGAATTGCCTATCCAGTTCGAGGTTCAATTCCAGGACATTAACTCGTGGCTCGCCCAGAAATCCCATCCGGCGACCTACGGTATGCTTGGCGACCAACTGGCGCAACGCGTCTCCTGGGTCAGCCATTAGCCAGCATATCGATCATTCCAATCACACGCGCTCAGGCACCTGGTTGTGTCGAGACGACCATAGCACCCGCAGCGATATTATTTTGGACGGGTGTTTAGTTTGTCGAGGGCGCGCTTCAACTGCTCAAGCTTCTGTCCAGCCTCGCCGAGCTTGCCCTCCGCAGTGAGACGCTGGTAATCGGCAAGGTCTTTGGCGGCTTCCGCGATGAGCGCGTTGAGATCCGCTGCAGGTTGGGTTGACGGGGCGGAAACCGGCGTCCTTCGTTCCGACTCCGCGGGAACTGAGGCGGCACTCATCGACGAGACCGCTCCACCAAAAAGGGACGCCATGGCCGACTCGAAGGTTGGTCCGTACGCCAGTCGATCTTGCAGAGCGAGTA
>JADGNP010000123.1 GCA_017883425.1 Candidatus Sulfotelmatobacter sp.
ACGGTGCCGCAATCGTACTCGCTGATGATGACGTCCTGCGCCACGTCGACCAGGCGACGAGTGAGGTAACCGGAGTCCGCCGTCTTGAGCGCCGTGTCGGCCAGACCCTTGCGGGCGCCGTGGGTCGAGACGAAGTACTCCAACACCGTCAATCCTTCACGGAAGTTGGCCGTGATGGGCGACTCGATAATTTCGCCGGAAGGCTTGGCCATCAATCCACGCATGCCGGAGAGCTGGCGGATCTGCTGTTTCGATCCGCGAGCGCCGGAGTCGGCCATGACGTAAATGGGATTGAGTTCGCCTTCCTTGTCGCGCCGCTGCATTTCACCGAACATTTCGTCGGCCACTTTTTCCGTGATCGCCGACCAGATTTCGATGACCTTGTTGTAGCGCTCGCCATTGGTGATGGCGCCGTCCAGATACTGCTGCTGAACGGCGACGACTTGCTTCTCCGCGTCTTTGACCAGGACCTTCTTGCTGTCCGGGATGACCATGTCGTCGATGCCGATGGACAAGCCTGCCTTAGTCGCGAACTGGAAGCCCAGGGTCTTGACCTCGTCGAGCATCTTGACCGTGGTCTCGAGCCCGAACCGGAGATATCCGTAGTTCACCAGCGCGCCAATGCCTTTTTTCTTGAGCAGGCCGTTGATGTAGGGCATGCGGTCGCTGCTGCCGGGGATACTCTTGGGCAGGTGATCGTTCAGGATCGCGCGGCCCACCGTGGTGTTAATGAAAGCGCGCTCGACTTGTACCGGCTCGGTGTGAATGATGTCCTGATCGTCGTAAGCGGTGGTCAGGTCGATCAGTTCGCCCGAGTAGCGGAGACGGATCGGGCTGAGCGTTTCCACCGCGCCCGCGTCGAGTGCCATCAGCACTTCTTCAATGTTGGCAAAGGCGCGGCCTTCTCCCTTCGCGCCAGGCTTGGCCTTGGTCAGGTAGTAGAGCCCGAGCACCATGTCCTGGGTGGGCACGGTGATGGGCTGGCCCGAAGCGGGCGAAAGAATGTTGTGCGAGGCCAGCATCAGCACGCTGGCTTCGACCTGCGCTTCCGGAGAAAGCGGAATGTGAACCGCCATCTGGTCGCCGTCGAAGTCGGCATTGAACGCCGTGCAAACCAACGGGTGAATCTTGATGGCCTTGCCTTCCACCAGCACCGGCTCAAAGGCCTGAATGCCCAGACGGTGCAGAGTGGGAGCGCGGTTCAGCAGCACCGGGTGGTCCTTGATCACTTCTTCCAGGATGTCCCACACGATCGGTTCCTGCTGCTCCACCATTTCCTTAGCCTGCTTGATGGTGGTGACGTTGCCGGTCTGCTCGAGCCGGTGATAGATGAACGGCTTGAACAGTTCGAGCGCCATCTTCTTGGGCAGGCCGCACTGGTGCAGCTTGAGTTCGGGACCGACCACGATGACGGAACGTCCGGAGTAGTCCACGCGCTTGCCGAGCAGGTTCTGGCGGAAGCGGCCCTGCTTGCCTTTGAGCGTGTCGGAGAGCGACTTGAGCGGACGGTTGTTGGCGCCACGCAACACGCGGCCACGGCGTCCGTTATCGAACAGCGCGTCGACGGCTTCCTGCAGCATGCGCTTTTCGTTGCGCACGATGACTTCAGGTGCGTGCAGATCCATCAGCTTCTTCAACCGGTTGTTGCGGTTGATGACGCGGCGGTACAGATCGTTCAAATCGGAGGTGGCGAAGCGGCCGCCATCGAGTGGAACCAGGGGGCGCAGCTCCGGCGGAATGACCGGGATGACGTCGAGAATCATCCAGTGCGGCTTGTTGCCGCTCTTGCGGAAGGCCTCGACCACTTTCAAGCGCTTGGCGTACTTGAGCCGCTTCTGCAGCGAGCTCTCGTTCTTCATCTTCTCGCGCAGTTCGGTGGAAAGCCCGTCGATGTCGACGCGCTTGAGCAGTTCCTTGATCGCCTCAGCGCCCATCATGGCCTTGAATCCGGCCGGACGGTACTGCTGGTCGAGTTCGCGGAACTTAGCTTCGTCCTTGATGACCTCGCGCTCTTTCACCGGAGCGTCGCCGGGTTCGACCACGACGTAGGCTTCGAAATAGAGCACGGACTCAAGGTCACGCAGCGAGATATCGAGCAGGTGACCGATGCGGCTGGGCAGTCCCTTGAAGAACCACACGTGCGAGCAGGGCGAGGCCAGCTCAATGTGGCCCAGGCGCTCGCGGCGGACTTTCGACAGTGTGACTTCCACGCCGCACTTGTCGCAGATCACGCCGCGGTGCTTCATGCGCTTGTACTTGCCGCACAAGCACTCCCAGTCCGTCACCGGGCCAAAGATGCGCGCGCAGAACAACCCGTCGCGCTCCGGCTTGAAGGTGCGGTAGTTGATGGTCTCAGGCTTGGTGACTTCGCCGTGCGACCAGCTCCGGATTTTTTCCGGAGACGCCAGGCTGATACGGATGGCGTCGAAGTCCGCGATCACATTTGCCATTTCGAATGGGCTCGAACGAAACAAGGTGTTCCTCCGCTTCCTGCTCTCAAGGGCAGTAGCCAGTTGTCAGTGGCCAGTTGCCAGTTGCTTGGGTTCCGCAGTGGTCGAGAGCGAAGCTCCCTGCGGAACGGTTCCTTACAATCTTGGCTCGCACCGCCAGCGGCCCGTCAGTGCCCTACTGGCAACTGACAACTGGCCGCTGGCAACTGCTTGGTTAATCTGCGGCCGCGCTGGCCGTGGGCTTTTTCTCGCCTGCCTTGATCAATTCCACATCCAGGCAGAGCGACTGCAGCTCGCGGATCAGCACGTTGAACGATTCGGGTACGCCGGGCTCCATGGCGGCTTCGCCCTTGACGATGGCCTCGTAAATCTTGGTGCGGCCGTATACGTCGTCGGACTTCGCCGTCAGCAGCTCCTGCAAGATGAACGCCGCGCCGTAGGCTTCCAGCGCCCAGACTTCCATTTCTCCGAAACGCTGCCCGCCGAACTGCGCCTTGCCGCCCAGCGGCTGCTGGGTGATGAGCGAGTACGGACCGATGGAGCGGGCGTGAATCTTGTCGTCCACCAGGTGCGACAGCTTCAGCATGTAGATGTAACCCACGGTGACCGGCTGTTCAAACTTCTCACCCGTCATGCCGTCGTGAAGAGTCGTCTTGCCCGAAGTCGGCAGACCGGCGTGTTCGAGCAGCGCCTTGATCTCGCCTTCCTTCGCGCCATCGAACACCGGCGACCCCATGAATACGCCCTTGGCGAGGGTTGGCGCCACCGACTCCAGTTCTTCCTCGCTCATGTCGGAGATAATGTCAGCCAGCTGCGAGTCTTTGAACAACGCCTTCAACTCGCGCCGGATGGCTTCCGTGCGCGTATTCTCCTTGAGCAATTGCGTGATCTTCTCGCCCAGTACGAAGCCAGCCCATCCCAGGTGGGTTTCGAGAATCTGGCCCACATTCATACGGCTGGGTACGCCGAGCGGGTTGAGCACGATTTCCACCGGCTGCCCATCTTCGAGGTACGGCATATCCTCTTCCGGCAGAATGCGGGCAATGACGCCCTTGTTGCCGTGACGGCCGGCCATCTTGTCACCCACACTCAGCTTGCGCTTCATGGCGATGTAGACCTTGACCAGCTTGATCACGCCGGGCGGCAGTTCGTCGCCCTTGGTGAGTTTTTCCTTCTTCTCGTTGACGATCTTCTTGAGCACGTCGATCTGACGGGAAGTCATCTCCTCGATCTCGTCGATCTGCTCATTCACCCGCGGATCCTTGTCGGCATACTTAATGCGTTTCAGGTTGCGGGTGGAGATGCGCTCAATCTCGTCCCGAGTGAGCATGTTGCCCTTGGTCAGAAGGCGTTTGTTGGTGCGCTCGTCGTGCAGATCGGCCTGCACTTCCTTGCCGCCCAGGATGTTCTCCAGGCGCTTTAGGCGCTCGTCGGTGAGAATCCGGATTTCGTCCGAAAGGTTCTTTTCCAGCTTCGCGATCTGAGTGGCTTCGATGGCCTTGGCGCGCTCGTCCTTTTCCTGGCCCTTGCGCGAGAAAATCTTCACGTCGACGATCACGCCCTCGATGCCCGGCGGGCAGTACAGGGAAGCGTCGCGCACGTCGCCGGCCTTTTCACCGAAGATCGCGCGCAGCAGCTTTTCTTCCGGGGTGAGCTGGGTTTCGCCCTTGGGCGTGACCTTGCCCACCAGAATGTCGCCCTGCTTGATGCCGGCGCCGATGCGAATCACGCCCGCTTCGTCCAGATTGCGCAGCATGGACTCGCTGACGTTGGGAATGTCGCGCGTGACTTCTTCCGGCCCGAGCTTGGTGTCGCGGGCTTCGATCTCGTACTCCTCGATGTGAAGCGAGGTGTAGTAATCCTCTTTCACCATCCTCTCGGAGACCAGGATCGCGTCTTCGAAGTTGTACCCGCGCCACGGCATGAAGGCGACCAGGACGTTACGTCCCAGCGCCAGTTCGCCGTGATCGGTGCAGGGACCGTCCGCGATGATCTCGCCCTTCAGCACGCGCTGTCCCTTTTTCACCACCGGCTTCTGGTTGATGCAGGTGTTCTGGTTCGAGCGCTTGAACTTGGTGAGCTGGTAGATGTCGCTGCCCACTTCCCGCGACAGCTGCGTGGGATGGTGTTCGCCTTCGACGCGCACGATGATGCGCTCGGAGTCGACCGAATCGATGATGCCGTTGCGGCGGGCGAGAACCACCGCGCCCGAATCGCGGGCGGTGACGCCTTCCATTCCCGTACCCACGATGGGGGCTTGCGCGCGGAGCAAGGGCACCGACTGGCGCTGCATGTTCGCGCCCATCAGGGCGCGGTTCGCGTCGTCGTGCTCGAGGAACGGAACCAGCGAGGCGGCGACCGAAACCAACTGCTTGGGACTAACGTCGACGTAGTCCACTTCCTCGCGGCTAACCAGCACGAAGTTGCCGGCCTTGCGGGCGTTGACCAGTTCGGCCACGATGCGGCCTTTGTCATCCAACTCCACGTTGGCCTGCGCGATGGTGTGGCGATCTTCTTCCCACGCCGAAAGGTAGAAGGAGAAAGGCTCAATCGCCGCCGGCTTCTTGCGTTTCTCTTTCAAGTCGTTGTTGATCTTCTCGATCTCGTGCTTCTCGAGGTGATCTCCGACCTTGAAGTCGCTATCGCCAACGTTGACGATGGTGACGTAGTCGATCACGCGTCCGTTCTTGATCTTGCGATAGGGCGACTCGATGAAGCCGTAGTCGTTGATGCGGGCATAGCAGCTCAACGACGAGATCAGTCCGATATTCGGACCTTCCGGCGTCTCAATCGGGCAGATACGGCCGTAGTGCGTGGGGTGAACGTCGCGGACTTCGAATCCAGCGCGCTCCCGCGACAAACCGCCCGGCCCAAGAGCCGAGAGACGCCGCTTGTGCGTGATCTCGGAGAGCGGGTTGGTCTGATCCATGAACTGGGAAAGCTGCGACGACCCGAAGAATTCGCGGATCGCGGCCATCACCGGCTTGGCATTGACCAGGTCGTGCGGCATGGCCGTCGACATTTCCTGGTACACGCTCATCTTTTCCTTGATAGCGCGTTCCATGCGGACCAGGCCGATGCGGAACTGGTTCTCCATCAACTCGCCGACCGCGCGGACGCGGCGGTTGCCCAGGTGATCGATGTCGTCGACCGCGCCGATGTTCTTGCGCAGTTTGAGCAAGTACGCGATGGTGGCGTAGAAATCGTCGGGATCGAGCGTGCGCTTGTCGAGACTGGTGGCTGCCTGGTTCTCGAACAATTTGATGTTGAACTTCAGCCGGCCCACGCGCGAGAAGTCATACTTGCGCGGGTCGAAGAACATGCCATGGAACAGGGCCGTCGCCGTATCGAGCGTGGGCGGATCGCCCGGACGCAGCTTGCGGTAGATTTCGATCAGCGCTTCCTGCGGCGTCTTCACCGCGTCGCGTTTCAGGGTCTGGCTGATCACCGTGCCCACGTCGTCGCGCTCGGGGAAGAACAGGCTCATCTCGACCACACCGGAATCGAGAATCTTCGAAACCTTGTCGGGGGTCAGCTCGGAGTTGGCTTCGAGCATGACTTCGCCGGTGGTGGTGTCGACGATGTCGCTGCCCGTCCATGCGCCTTCCAGGTCGGTGATGTCGACTTCGATTTCAGTGACCTTCGCCTTCTGAATATCCTTCAGAATCTGGGCGTTGATCTTGCGGCCGGAGTGCGCGATTTCGTCGCCCGACTTGTTCTTGATGCTGTGGGCGAGCTTCATGCCGAGCAGGTTGGTGGGCTTCTCGCTGGCCGGATCGAGTGTCCAGTAAAGCTTCTTGTCGCGGACCACGAGGCGGTCGGTGGTGTAGAAGGCGCGCAGAATGTCTTCCCCGGAACGCAGGCCCAGAGCGCGCAGGAAAATCGTGCCCAGGAACTTGCGCTTGCGGTCGATGCGGACGTAGAGCACGTTCTTCTGGTCGTACTCAAACTCCACCCAGGAACCGCGGTAGGGAATGATCTTTCCCAGGAAGTAGGTGCGGTTGTTGGCGGTCTCGAAGAACACGCCGGGGGAGCGGTGCAACTGGCTGACAATGACCCGCTCGGTCCCGTTGATGATGAACGTGCCGTTCTGCGTCATCAGGGGAACGTCGCCGAAGAAGACTTCCTGCTCTTTGATGTCGCGGATGGAGCGGTTGCCGGTCTCGGCGTCCTTGTCAAAAATGGTCAGCCGCATGGTGACCTTGAGGGGCGCGGAGTACGTCATGCCGCGTTCTTCGCACTCGGCCACGTCGTACTTCAACTGCAATCCCACCGGGTCGCCGCACTTGTTGCAGAAGTCGGGCGTGTTGGCGTTGTAGGTGCCGCACTTGCCGCAAAGGACTTCGCCGGGATGGAAGGGATCGGTGATGACCGTGGATCCGCAATTCCTGCAAGTGGTGCGGAGGTGGTGCAGGCCCTTCAGGTGGCCGCACTTGCACTCCCAGTTCCCAATGGCGTAATCCACAAACTCAAGTTGTGATACGTTGCGGAAGTCGGTGATCGGAAAGACAGACTGAAACACCGCCTGCAAGCCGCCGTCTTCGCGCTCGCTGGGCAGTCTGTCCATCTGCAGGAAGCGATCGTAGGAGCGCTTCTGAACCTCGATCAGGTTCGGGATCTGGATGGTGGCCGGAATTTTGGAAAAATCGAATCGTTTACGGAAGGCATTTTTCATCGTCAGAAACTCCCAATCTCACGCGCGACCGAAGGTCACGCTTAAACCGCGGAATGTGGGGCGCTTATCGCGCCGCGGGACCTACGTGTGCGGAACCGGAACAACCTGGAACCTAAAAGACAGTGGGGCGCCCGCAGGGACAGTCGTTCCCGCAGACGCCAACCAAGGCGTTTCGCCCTTCTTGATTTGAATTCTTTCGCGCCAGTTCTTCGGCCTGTTTCCGCCCCGCCTGCCCGCGGAGCAGCCTGCCCAAAACTTCCCTCGCGAGCCTCGCTCGCGCTCGAGTGAAGCCCTGGGAAGCGACGTTATATAGATGCTAACATCGCCGCCCAAGGTTCACAAGTAGAGAACGTGTAACAGTAACGATATTGCACCGCTTTCGCTGCGTTTTGCCAAGATCGGACACCCGCAGCCCAGAGATCCCTCGCGCGGAACGCTCGGGATAGCGGCTGCGGGCTCCCGCTTCGCTCCCGCCCGCAAGACGCCGCTACTTCACTTCGACAACAGCGCCAGCATCGGTGAACTTCTTCTTGATGGTCTCCGCCTCTTCCTTGGAGACACCCTCTTTCACGCTCTTCGGGGCTCCGTCCACCAGTTCCTTGGCTTCTTTCAGGCCCAGGCTGGTGACTTCGCGGACGGCCTTGATCACATTGATCTTGTTGGCGCCCACTTCTTTGAGGACGACGGTGAATTCCGTCTTCTCTTCCGCCGGAGCAGCAGCCGCCGCGCCGCCGCCAGCCATCATGACCGGGGCCGCTGCCGCCGCCGACACGCCGAGACGCTCTTCCAGCTTCTTTACGAGCTGCGCTGCGTCGAGCAGCGACAACCCTACGATGGATTCTTCCAACTGTTGCAGATCCGCCATGTTAGTTCTCCAGTGTTTTAGTCTTTATTGTAGAGACGTAGCTTGCCACGTCTCGCTTTCGTTATCGATGGGCCAGGGTTCCAGTGCGACCAGGTCCTAATTCCTTGCGCCAGACAACGCCCGGAACGAACCGCGCAACCCCCGACTTGCCGGTAACTTAATTTGGTAATTGGGGAATCGGGCAATTTGGTAATTTCAAGTCTTCAATTACCAAATTACAAAATTACTCAATTACGCAATCTCTGCCTCTTTGAACTTCTTCTGCTGCACGCCCTGATCGACCACTACCGCCAGGTTGCGGCCCACCGCATTCATTACGGTGACCAAACGCTGCGCCGGGGCATTGATCAGGAACAGAAGCCTTGACATCAGCTCGTCTTTCGACGGCATCTTGGCCAGAGCTTCGATTTCCTTGATCGTGATCACGCGGCCTTCGACCACGCCGACTTTAAACGTGAACTCCGGCATGTCTTTGGCGTACTTGGTGAGCGCCTTGGCCATCGCTACCGGATCGCCGGTGGTGTAGGCAATCGAGGTCACGCCGACCAGATCCTTCAGGGCCCCTTCCACCTTGGTGCCCTTGGCGGCGCGCTCGGCCAGGGTGTTCTTGACGACTTGATACTTCGCGCCCGCTCCGCGCAGAGCCTTGCGGAGCTCGTAATCCTGGGGCACGGTCATCTTGGTGTAAGTCGCCACGACCACGTTCGAAACATTTTTCAGGTCGTTGCTCAGCTTTTCGACCTGCTCCGTCTTTTTCGCTTTGGTAACTGGCATTGTCCAATCCTTCCGATCTCGTGTGGGGACAGCCGCCCTCGGCTGTCCGCCGGGCGAAGCCCGGCAGTTGCCGTCTATGCCTTCGCGGCGGCCTCGATGGGGGCGACATCCAACAGAATCCCGGGCCCCATCGTCGAACTCAAGGTACAGCCCTTGATGTACTTTCCCTTGGCCACCGACGGCTTGGCCTTGATCACGCTGGTAATCAGCACCATCGCGTTCTCAATCAACTTGTCGGGCGCGAACGAAATCTTGCCGACCGGGCAGTGAATGAGCGCCGTCTTGTCGGTGCGGAATTCGACTTTGCCCGCTTTCACTTCCTGCACCGCCTTGGCCACATCGAAGGTGACCGTGCCCGTCTTCGGGTTCGGCATCAGGCCCTTGGGACCGAGAATCTTGCCCAGGCGTCCGACGGACTTCATCACGTCGGGAGTAGCGATCAGCGCGTCGAAGTCGGTCCAGTTTTCCTTGGTGATCTTCTCGACCATTTCTTCGCCGCCGGCGAAATCGGCGCCGGCCGCTTCCGCTTCCTTGATCTTGTCGCCGGTCGCGATGACCAGGACTTTCTTCGACTTGCCCAGTCCGTGCGGCAGAACGACCGTGCCGCGCACCATCTGGTCAGCATGCTTGGGATCGACCCCCAAGCGCAGCGTGACCTCGACGGTTTCGTCAAACTTGGCGTACTTCACTTTCTGCAGGAGAGGAACTGCGTCCTGCAGAACATAGGGGCGCTTCTCGATGGCGGAGTGCGCCTTGGCGATGTTCTTTCCTTCTTTTTTCATTGCTCTTCCTTGTCTCCCACCGCTCGGCGATGCTTCGCTGAGCCGTAGTACTGTTGACATTGAGTACTTGTGCAATCGAGTAATTGGGTAATTTGAAATCGCGACCCAAGCTCGGTCTTCAATTAGCCAATTACAAATTAGCCAATTACTAAATTCTCATCCAACTACTTCAATCCCCATCGAGCGCGCGGTGCCGCGGATGCTCTTGATCGCGGTCTCGACCGAAGCGGCGTTCAGGTCGGGCATCTTCTGCTTGGCGATGTCCTCGACTTGCTTGGCCGTAACCTTGCCGACTTTATCTTTGTTCGGCACACCCGATCCCTTGGCGATGCCCGCGGCGCGCTTCAACAGGATCGCTGCCGGAGGCGTCTTGGTGATGAAGGTGAACGAGCGGTCGCTGTAAACCGACAGCACGACCGGGATGATCAATCCCTCCATCTCCTTCTGGTTGGTTCTGGCGTTGAACTGCTTGCAGAACTCCATGATGTTGATCTGCGCCTGGCCCAGTGCCGGGCCCACCGGAGGCGCCGGAGTCGCCTTGCCCGCGGCGATCTGCAGCTTCACATAACCTGTAACTTTCTTTGCCATGATCTCGTTTTGGCTCCTAGCTTCTAGCTCTTAGCTTTTAGCCAAGGCTCTTATCCGTGAATTCGCTTGAATTGATTTGGCGCAACAAGCTCGCCAGCGCCAACATGACGGTTGGAACCAACTTTTTCTGCACCGGGTCCACTGCCATGCCCAGCCCCTCGATGGTGTGCGCACCCAACACTTCCATCTCACCCTCTTCGGCCATTACTACAACGTCCGGAACAGAATACTCATCAGTGGAGACATAGACTGTGGCCATGTCCCTTTCCAGCAAGTGCCCTTCAATCGTTCGGAAGCCCATCTTGCGTGACGGCACAATGCCCAAACGTGCCAGCCGCACCCTGGAAATCCAACTGAAAGATGCGCCCGTATCCACGAAGGCGTCCAACTCTTCCACGCCCCCAGGTTTCGCCGGATTCCAAACTCGCAACTTCACACTGAAGGTTCCCATTGCTCCGGCACCACCATCTGCTACCTACGCGACCTTCTCCACCTGGTTGAACTCGAGTTCCACCGGAGTGGAGCGGCCGAAAATTGTGACCATCACTTTGAGGGTCTCGCGGTCTTCGTTCACTTCGTCGACGATGCCGGTAAAGCTGGCGAACGGCCCTTCGGTGATGCGGACCGATTCCTGCTTCTCGAACTTGACCTTGAGCTTGGGCTTCTCGCGGCTGTCGGCGACTTTGTAGACAATGTGCTGAACCTCTTCTTCCGAGAGCGGCGTCGGCTGCTGGCCGGTGCCGACGAACCCCGTAACCCGCGGCGTGGACTTCACCACGTGCCAGACGTGATCGTCCATGTCCATTTCGACCAGCACGTAGCCGGGATAGAACATGCGCTCGGAGGTGTACTTCTTGCCGCCGCGGACTTCGGTGACCGACTCGGTCGGGATCAGCACTTTGCCGATCTTGTCCTGCAGCCCGAAGGCCGCGACCCGCGACTCCAGAGACTCTTTCACCTTGCGCTCAAACCCGGAGTAGGAGTGGATGATGTACCACTTCATGTTCGGATTGCGGGGCGCCTCGGCGGTGGCGGCAGCGCCCTCCGCGCCGGCGGTCTGCGGCTCGCCTGCTGTGCTGGTTGCCACTTCGTTTTTTTCTTCGTCCTGCATATGGGGTGCTTCTTCTCGGCCAGCCGTTTCTTTCTAAGCAGCGCTCGGCTGCAATCTCGCACGTGACTCTAAAATCAGCGAACCTTGAAAGCGTTGAACAGAGCGGTCACGCCGTGTTGAATAACGAAGTCGATCACGAAAAAGTACAGCGCGAAGATTGCCACCGTGATCACGACCACGGTCGTCGTGGCCCGAACTTCCTTCCACGAGGGCGCGGTCACTTTGCGCATTTCGGTGCGCACGTCGTTATAGAACGTCTTGATGCGCTCCGGCCAGGACCTTACCGTCGCCACGAGTGCGTTTTGTTCCGTCATGGTCGCCATCTTCTACTTCTTTCTTCTCGCTCTGTCTGCTGCGCCTGTGCTGCCCGTTCCGGGCCGTAAACTCTGGCAGGGGCGGAGGGATTCGAACCCCCAAGTTCGGTTTTGGAGACCGACAGTTTAACCGTTGAGCTTACGCCCCTGTACAGTTGTCAGTTATCAGTTACTGCGCTGGCTGCTGACTCCCGACCCCTGACTATTTAACCTCTTTGTGCGGCGTGTGCTTGCGGCAACGGCGGCAGAACTTCTTGAATTCCAGACGCTCGGTCGTCGTCTTCCGATTCTTGGTCGTCGAGTAGTTCCGCTCTTTGCAGTCACCACACTGTAACGTCACGATTTCTCGGGGCATGAAAACAGCTCCTAGCTCTTAGCTTCTAGCTCTTAGCTTCTAGCTCAAAACCTTGTCATCCTGAGCGAGACGCTTTTTGTCTCTGCCGTCCCTACGGGACTTGTTCAGCCTTACTCTTGCCTGTCCCAGGGCTTCCGCCCTGGGCTATTATCGGCCGCCC
>JADGNP010000576.1 GCA_017883425.1 Candidatus Sulfotelmatobacter sp.
GCGGTCTGGCGCATCTGCGAGGCCATGGCCCGCCTGCTGGCGCCAATTCTAAGCTTCACGTGCGAGGAAGTTTGGCAGCACTTGCCGAAGATGCCGGACCGGCTGGAGAGTGTGCACCTGGCGAAATTCCCGGATGCCGCCGACGTGCTGGGGAGCGCATCCGTTCCAGAGGATGACCCGCAACCGGCCGACTGGACCACACTTCTCGCGGTGCGCGAACAGGCGATGAAGGCGCTGGAAGAGGAGCGGAACAGCAAGAAGATTGGCAAGAGTCTGGAGGCGCAGCTGGTAATCACGGCTGCGGACCCCGCATATTCCGTGCTGGCGCGCCATCGGGACCAGCTTCGCTACCTGTTCATCGTTTCGGCGGTGACGCTCACGCAGGGCTCGGGCAACGGGACCGGCGGCGTACACGTCGAAGTGAAGAAGGCTGACGGAGCCAAGTGCGACCGATGCTGGAACTACTCCACGCAGGTTGGCGAAGACAAGACCTATCCCACAGTCTGCGAGCGCTGCAGCGCGGTGCTGAAAGAACTCGGAGGGAACGCATAACGGCAGATCGGGCATTTTGCTTTGGCGCCGTCGCATCCTTCGAAAACAGCAAAGAGCCTTTAACCGCAGAGGTCGCGAAGAAACGCCGCAGAGAACGCGAAGAAAACCGCTTACAATGACCCTCTGAATGTCCTCTTATCGCACACGTACCGCTCACTTCTTCCTGGCTCTGCTCGTCGTCCTGCTCGACCGGTGGACGAAGCGGACCGTGGCCGCTCGCATTGCGATGTACACGCATATCCAGATCATTCCCGGATTCTTCCGGCTCACGCACACGGAAAACACCGGCGCGGCGTTCAGCCTGTTTGCCGACTCTCCGTCGCATTGGAAGACAGCGCTGCTGATCGGGTTCTCAGTGATTGCGATGGTGATCGTGTCGGTGCTGCTGTGGAGGCAAGCGCGCGCGCTCACGATTACGGGGATCGCGCTCTCGCTGATTCTGGGAGGCGCGGTAGGGAATCTTTGGGACCGCGTGGCCAGTGGGCGGGTGGTGGACTTTCTGCTCTTCTATGTGAAGCAGCATCAGTGGCCGGTTTTCAATCTGGCGGATAGCGCGATCGTGATCGGGGCGGGATTGCTGGTGATCGAAATTCTGTTTCACAAATCATCAACGGATGAGAGGCCGGGAATTTAATCTCGGCGTCGAAGGCCCGCAGGGGGTAAAGAGTGTGCGTGAGAACCGGTGCCGTCCCTATCGGGACTCGTTCCACGTTCCCCCTGGCACCCCGGACTTACGTCCGGGGCTAACGAATGCCGCCCCTTCGGGGCTGGAGTCCTGTAGTTTCATTCCACCGCTTTGCCCGGAATTCAGTTCTCACGCAGTCTTTAAAACCCCGCACGTTTTTCGTCCGCTATCGGCACGGCTGGAAGCCGTGCCCTTCCCCAAACCAATTGTTTGAATCCGTGTTGATCCGCGTAAATCCGTGGCAAAGAAGTTTCTTACGGCGCGCCGTAGAGCTGTTTGTAGACGCTGGCGTTGCGCAGGATGGCCTGCACGTACTCACGGGTTTCGGTGAACGGGATCGACTCCACGAACTCGGGTGCATCGCGATACTTGCCCTGTCCCATCCATTCCTCGACACGGTCGGAGCCTGCGTTGTAAGCGGCTAGAGCGTGCTCGAACGATCCGCCGAACTTGTCGACCATGCCGCGGAAGTAGCGCGTGCCCAGTTGCAGATTGACCGTCGGGGTGAAAAGCTGGGTCGGGTTGTAGCGCTTCAGGTCTACCTGCCGGGCAACAACCTTGCCGGTTTTGGGCAGCAACTGCATCAGGCCCACGGCGTTCGCGCGCGAAACCGCCAGCGGATTGAACTCCGATTCTTGCCGGATCAGCGATGCCACCAGATAGGGATCGAGGCGGTTGGCCAGAGAGAATCGTTTCACGTCAGACCAGTAGGGGCGCGGAAACAAAGCTTCCCAGTAAGCCCGCGGCAACGTCGGAATGTCGACCGCGAAATAACTGGGAACGGAATGCTTCATCACTTCAATGGCGCGGTCGTAGTGGCCGGTATCGATGTAGAGCTGCGCCGTCTCGGCCGGTCCCCAGTTGCCGCCGTCGGCGCTGACAGCCGCCTGCAACTCGCGCACGGCGAAATCGACCAGGCCGCCGTTGCCGAGCAGTTCCGCCTTCTGCAGGTGGAGATCGTCGGCCGGCGGTTCTGACAACGTCACTTTGTCGCCGTGCTCGAGCGGCGGTATGTGATCGAGCAGCGCATATTGGCCCGGCGGATCCGTGCCTTCCCGAAGTGTCTGCAAGCGCTGTCGCCCCAGTTCCGCGTAGTAGTAGTTGCGGAAGCGGTCCGATAACTTCTGGTAATAGGCGCGGGCCATGCCAGGCTGGTTGTCTTCTTCGGCCAGGCGCGCCCGCCAGTACAGAGCTGCGGAGGTCTCGTTGCCTCCGGGATACATCCCGATCTGTTCGTCGAATTGCTTCTTCGCTTCTTCGTTTCGTCCGAAACGCAGGGTGAGCCATGCCGCTTTCCAGTGCGCGTACGAGGCGCGCGATCCGGTGGGGAAACGCTGCTGCAGTTCGCGAAACGCGTCGAGCGCCTGGTCGTACTCGTGGTGCACGAGATGCAGATTCGCCACCGAGAGCAGGGCTTGCTCAAGCCATGGACTGGTGGGGGCAGTTTGCCGCAGTTCGTCTACCGTGCGGTAGAACGCTTCATTCTCGTCCGACGCCCAGGCGACCTCACCGAGAATGTACAGGCGCTGCGCAGATTGCTCGCTGGTCGCGCCCGCAAGCGTGGTCAACTCTGCCTTGGCCTCGCGATTTCGGCCGCTACGGTGCAGCGCATCCGCAAGTGCGAGTTCCGCTGCAGGGCGCCCTTCTGGAGTGGCATGGCTTGCCAAGTCGCGATATTCGTCCGCCGCATCGTTGTAATGCTTGGCCTTCATTAGCAGGTCGGCGCGCGTCTTGCGCTGCGCCGGTGTTGCGGGCGGTACCGTTGGAAGTTTCTTCAATTCTGCATACGCCGCATCGGCTTCCGCCGAGGTCGGCATGTTGTAGTAGACATTCGCGAGGGCTTCGGTTGCTTTCGTGGTCTGACCCAGAGTGGCATAAGCCCGCCCTAAGGCAAACTCGATGTCGGACTTGGCGGGCAGGCGGTCTTTCTCCAGCAACTCGGCGGCTTCGGCGGTGCGTCCCTCGGTCAGCAGCGCGCTGGCGTAACTCAGATGCGCATCGCGAACCAGCAGCGAATCCTGATACGTGGCGCTGAAGTTGGCCAGCGCGGCGAGACCTTCGGCCTGATGACCGGTCTGCAGGTAGCAGGTACCAAGGTAGTAGGCGACGTAGTCGCCCAAGTCGCCAGCCAGTGGCTTGGCGCGGTTCAGAGGGTCGATGGCTTTGGCATACTCATGGTCGAGGACGTGCGCGTATCCCACGACGAGCCAGGCCAGCGCTCCGGCATCTTCCTTGGAGTGCGCGCGCGCGTAGGCTTCTACTCCGGCATAACCGGCCGGAGAACGATCTTGAATCAACTGCTGCGCCATCAGCCGCAAGTTGGTGGACGCGACGAACGCCTGCCG
>JADGNP010000577.1 GCA_017883425.1 Candidatus Sulfotelmatobacter sp.
GCAAAGCAGGCGCCGAGTTGCGGGCAAAGCTCGGTGTCTCTGCACTTTCCGACGCCGAGTCGGCCAGTGTCCGGGCGGCACTGCCCTCGGTTCCCGAAGCGGCCCGGCTTTATTCGGAAGGTCTTAAGAAACTTCGTCTGTTTGATGCTTTAGAGGCGCGCTCTCTTCTCGAACGAGCCGCCGCCCTTGACCCCAATCACGCTCCTACGCACTCCTCACTGGCTGAGGCCTTATCCACCCTGGGCTATGACGAGAAAGCGAAGCAGGAAGCGAAGCGCGCCCTCGACTTAGCTTCTTCCTTTCCACGCGAGGAACGGCTCCTGATCGATGGCCGCTACCGGTCTTTGACCAAAGACTGGTCTGGCGCGATGAGCAGTTACCGCACACTGTGGGGATTCTTCCCGGACCGCGTGGACTATGGCCTGTTGCTGGTTCGGGCCCAAACCGCAAACGATCAGCCCAACGAAGCTCTTGCCACCATCGCTGAACTTCGCAAGCTTTCTCTTTCCAAAGGCGAGAGCGCCCTCATCGACCTCGCCGAGTCCTCGGTCGCCGCCGCTCGCAGCGACTACAAACTGCAACAGTCGTCAGCAGAGCGAGCAGCGCAGGCCGGAGCCGCCATTGGCGCAAATCTCCTGGTTGCCGGGGCCTTGCGTATGGAAGGCAACGCCTGGCAGCGCTTGAGTCAGCCGGAAAAATCCCTGCTCGCGCTTGACCACGCACAGGAGCTTTACACCGCGGCCGGCGACCGCAACGGAGCCGCCATTTGTCTGGTGTTGGCGGGCGACAACATCTATAACCAGGGACAGTTTGCGGACGCGAGAAAACAGTTCGAACAGGCGCTCCCAGTCTTTCGAGAGATCGGAGACCTGCATCATACCCGCGGAACTCTCGAAAGAATCGGTAATACATTCTATGACCAGGGAAATTTACACGTCGCCAACGACTTTTACCAACAGGCCCTGAAGATCGATCTCGAGACCGGGCAAACTAGTGACCTGGCCAGCGACTACGGCAACATCGCCAACGCCTTGGACGGCCTTGGGGATCTAGCAGGCTCCCGCAAAATGCAAGAACAAGCTTTCGCCGCCTTCGAAAAGACGAGCGATCGCCGTGGCGCGGCGGTCACCCTCGGGAACATCGGCGGTCTCATGATCGAGCTCGGAGATCCCGACAATGCCAGAAAATATTTTGAGCAGGCTCTGAGTCGCATGCGCGATATCTCTTTCCTTTCCGGGGAATCGTATCCCGCTGCCGGCCTCGGCGATGCTTCTTTCATGCAGGGCGATGTCGCAGGTGCCCGGAAACAATACGAAGAGGCTTTCCGGCTTGCCCGGGAAGCGCACCGCGATGACCGCGCCGCCGAGATCCAGACAGCCCTGGCTGTGGTGGCGCGGGAAGAAAAACGCTTTGCCGACGGCGAAGCCCTGGTACGTTCGGCGATCGTAACCTTCGACAAGGACAACTCTGTCGAGAACGCCGTCTGGGCTCGTGCGGTTTTAGCGCGCATCCTCCTCGCTCAAGGAAACCTCGCCGAAGCACAGATCCAGGCAGAAAAGGCGATCACCCTTTCCCAGCAAACCCCGAGCCAATCCCCACGCTTCGAAGCCATCCTCGCTGATGCTCAAGTCAAGGCAAAGACTGGAAAGACCTCGGAAGCCAGGAAAGAGCTGGAAGTGATGCTCGCCTCGGCTCGCAAGTTCGGATACCGCTTCCACGAATACGAAGCTCGTCTCTTTCTGGCAGAAATCGAGTTGCAGTTGCACTCCCCTGCAGCAGGACCGCACCTCGCAACTCTCGAAAAGGACGCGCAGGATCACGGCCTCCTCCTGAGCGCGAATCACGCGCAAGCAGCAGCTCAAGGGAGGTAGGACCTTCGAGAAGATCGCCAGGGGAATCTATCTGCAAGTGGCGCGGCTGGAGCAGGTGAGGGCAGTAGGGACGCTGATCGGGCTGACGTTCATGTTGACGCTGGAGGATGCGCATCGTTTTCGCAAAAGCCGCGACGTGGGCTGCTACCTGGGTCTGCAGCCGGGGCGGAGAAACTCGGGGCAGAGCGAACCGCAGATGCACATCAGCAAGGAAGGGGATCCGTATCTGCGCACGCTGCTGGTGCAGGGAGCGCATCACATCCTGGGTCCGTTTGGAGCGGACAGCGATCTGCGGCGCTGGGGTCTGAAGTTGGCGGAGCGTGGCGGGAAGAACGGGAAGAAGCGAGCGGTGATTGCGACGGCGCGGAAGCTGGCGGTGTTGCTGCATCGCTTGTGGGTGAGTGCAGAAGTCTACGAACCGCTGCGCAACAGCCACCCGGAATCGATACCGGCGGCAGCATAAAGTCAAAATCTTCTTAGGAAGGAAAAACCAAAGCCCAAGCGCCGAGTTCCGGTAACTGCGTTAATGACCTGGCCCGACTTCCATCGTGAGCATGGAAATCAAGGTCGACAAACAGGTGGCAGCACCGGCTGAAACGAGAACACCCAACTGGCACCGAGCGAAACAAAATCGCTCATCCTAGAGTGCGGATGGAAGGGTGGCGACAGTGGCGACGCGGCTGGGGAAAAATAACGTGACCCACAAAAACCAAGAAGAATCGACTTGACTCCGACCGGCCTTCTCATGGAAGGCCATTACATTCATTGACCTCAGGTCACTCCGTCAATGAGTGCATTGGCGATTTTGCGCCAGCAATCGGCCAAACTCTTGATTGCCCTTGCCGTTCAGAACTGCGCATTTCAGCAAGAAGATTCTTACTGGCCAGTTCCGGACAGTGGCACCGTTTGCGGGCTGCCGCCGCCGAGGTCTGTAATCGATACCTTTGCTGACCGCGTGCCGGTTGCCGTCGGCGTGAAGGTGACAGTGATCGAGCAGTTCGCGCCCTTAGATACTCTGCTCCCACAAGTGTTGGTCTGGGTATAGTCCGCTCTATTCACACCCGTGATCGACAGACTCCGGATGGCTAGCGCGACGGTATCCGTGTTCGTAAGAGTAATGACTTGCGGTGAACTCGATGTCCCCACCTTTACCGTTCCAAAATTCAGGCTCCCAGGCGAGAGCGAGATGTACGTACCCGTTCCAGTCAAAGATACGATCTGTGGGCTGGTAGAGGCATCGTCGGTCACTGTGATGCTGCCGAGTCGAGTGTTGATGTTGGTTGGATTGAACGTAACCGTGATCGTGCAGTTCGCACCCGCAGCCACAGTCGATCCGCACGTATTGACCTGAGCGAAGTCTCCGCTGCTGGCGATGCTCGTGATATTCAGTACCGCGTTGCCAACATTGGTGAGGGTCACAATCTGCCCAGCACTAATCGTGCCGACGAGCTGAATGCTGAAACTCAGGCTGCTGGTTGAAAGAACAACCATCGGACCGGACCCAACGCCAACGCCACTCAACGGCACCAACTGTGGGCTATTGGCCGCGTCGTCGGTGACTGATACATCTCCAGTCTCGCTCCCAATGATGGTGGGAGTGAACGTCACGCTTATCGCGCAGGTGGCATTGGGAGCCAACTGGCCACAAGTGCTGGTCTGGGCAAAGTCGCTACCGTTGGTTCCCGTGATATTGACGCCGGTCACATT
>JADGNP010000578.1 GCA_017883425.1 Candidatus Sulfotelmatobacter sp.
CTGGCGCAGGTGGAGGACCGGCTCGCGCTGCTGGACCGGCTGAAGCGCAAGTATGGGCCGACGTTGGATGAAGTGATTCAGTTCGGGGCCGAAGTCTCGCGCAAATTGTCGGAGGTCGAGAACAAAGACGAGATCCTGCGGCAGTTGCGCAGCGAGCTGGCGAAGGCTGCTGCGGAATATCTGCGGGCGGCGCGCGCGCTGTCGAAGAAACGGGCGGACGCGTCGCGTCGCCTGGAAAAGCTGGTGGAGGCGGAGATCAACGACCTGGCGATGAAGTCGGTGTTCCGGATCGAGGTGACGGTTTCGGAAGAAGAAGGGAACTGGACCGGCTCGGGCATCGATCAGGTGGTGTACATGATTTCGACCAATCCGGGCGAGCCGCTACGACAACTCGAGCATATTGCCTCGGGCGGCGAATTGTCGCGGGTGATGCTGGCGCTGAAGGCTAGCGTGGAAGCGGGGGGCGATGCCAAGAAGCGCGACGCACGGGGTGTGCAAATCCCCACTCCTCGCAAAGGGCGCGAGAAATGGGGCACCCAGAAAACGTTGGTATTTGACGAGATCGACAACGGAATTGGTGGGCGCGCGGCGGAAGCGGTGGGCAAGAAACTGAAATCTTTGGCTCGTTCGAATCAGGTTTTGTGCGTGACGCATCTGCCGCAGATTGCGACCTTCGGCGATCATCATTACGTCATCGAGAAGAAGGAATCGGGGGGGCGCGCGCGCACCAGCATTCGCGCGGTGACCGGCGAAGAGCGCACGGAAGAAGTAGCGCGCATGCTGAGTGGGGCGAAGCTCACCGAGACTTCGCGCAAGCATGCCGAGCAGATGATTAAGGCTAACGGCTGAGGATTCGGATGTCTTCGTTTCGGCTCTCAGCTAAGGTAGTCCCGGAATTGTCCGCTACTTTAATGGTGAAGTTGACGGTGATCTTGGCCTTGGTCTCGACGGGCTGACCGTTCTGCAGGACCGGTTTGAAGCGCCACTCGCGCACCGCGTGCTGGGCCGCTGAGGCGAGGATAGCGGGACCACTCAGAACGTGGAGATTCTGAATGATGCCGTCGGCGCCGATGACGGCCTGCAACACCACCGATCCCTGTACGTTCATCTGCGGCGCCAGCAGCGGATAGGACACTGGGGGCCGGACCGCTTCGATGGACATCCGCTCGTGATCGGCGGCATTGGTGGCGGCAGCAAGGGTAGCGGTGAATTGCGCGGGCGTGGCCGATTTCGGATGCGCGATCTCAACCTTGGCGGCGTTGCTGCCGGGATGAATCTTACTGTGGGTGTCTCCGGCCACTACCTCAACGTCCAGGGGAGGCAGCACCGTGCGGTTGGTGGCCACGACGGGTGCGTCGGCCGGCTTCGGCACGCTAGAAGTCCTGGCGGCAGGGGTCCGCTTCTTTGTGCTAAGAGCTGCGGCGGATTGCGCTTGATTGGCGGCCGTCGGAACCGACTTTGCTACCGTCTCTGACTTCACCGCGGTCGCGGTTCCATCTGAATCCAGCGTCGATTGCACAGAGCCGAACCAGAACTGCCGGTCTTTCAGGACAATACCGGCGAGCGCAACCAGCAGGAGAACCAGCGCGTAAACCAGCCTGCGGGGTTGCGGGTCGTCCACGACTACTCGATCCTGAGAGTTGCCTACCATCGGTCTCGGCCTTAGCTCTAACATGGTTCGCTGACCTGGGAGTCTGCGCGATGACATTAATATGTTGCGTCATCCGGCCTGCGATAACAATGGCACGGGGCGGGGGGCTGGGGGCACGAGGGGGCCATCCCGGGGAAAACGGCGCCGGCGGGAACGTTGTGATCCGGAGAGGGAACGTTTGTGATTTCTGTCACTGAGAAGTATGTTCCAGATGCGCTATAGGCAGAAGGATGAGCCCGCAAAAGACGAAGGATCGGGTGGCGTGGCTGCAGGGGCCTTCGGCCCGGTGCGAGGTTGTGGCCGCGAGTGGTCGGACTCCCTGGAGGCTTGTCCTGTTGGGAGCACCGGGTGTAGGCAAAGGAACGCAGGCCGACCTACTGAACCAGCGACTGGGCGCCTGTCACCTCTCCACGGGAGATGTTTTCCGCGCGGCCGGCAGCCGGAGCGAGTGCGAGCAGAGCCCAGCCATGAAGGAAGCGCTGGGATACATGCGTCGCGGTGCTCTGGTGCCCGACTCGACCGTGTGGGAGATGGTGCGGGAGCGAATCGGCTGCCTGCACTGCGGCGACGGATTTATTCTCGACGGATTTCCGCGCACGCTGGGGCAGGCTGAGTCGCTGAAACAGTTGATGGACAGCGAGGGACTCGCGCTGACGGCGGTGGTGAACTACGACCTGCCCGCAAGCGAGATCGTAGCGCGGCTAGGCGGCCGCCGGACGTGCGAACAATGCAAGGCAGTGTTTCATGTGACCGAGCGCCCTCCCAAAGTCGCGGGTCGATGCGATCGCTGCGCCGGGAATCTGTTGCAGCGGGAAGATGACCGGCCCGAATCGATCAAGGTGCGGCTGGAGGCCTATGATCGCAGCACCGCGCCACTGATCGAGTTTTATCGGAAACTTGGCCTGTTGATTCAGGTAGCTGCCACCGGATCTCCGGATGGGATTTGCGCGAGAACGCTTGCGTGCCTAGGTCCGCAGCGCGCCGAAGCGCTGGCCTAACCGGGACGGGTGTGGTGCGAGTCCCCGGGTATTTCCCGTTCGCCGCCAGGATTTCGCTCTTCGCTGCTAATCCCCGCGCTTTCTGTGGCTTACGTTGACCATCCCGGTACTTTCCGGTAGTTTATTAGTATCGCCACAATGGGGATCGTGTACCCTGAAGGTACGGGTTTTGTGGCAGTTCTTGGGTGCAGTGCATCTAAACGACTCGAAGCAGATTCCTCGCTTTGCTCGGAATGACAAACGGGAGTTTGATCCTCCGGAATGTCGATCTGGCGGGGCGCTTCGGAAACTCGATAAGCGGGGTTCAATGGCTGGAATTTTGGCGAAGACCGACGGGAAGACCTTACTTTTGCTCAAGCCGAGGGGGTTCTGCGCGGGAGTAGTGCGGGCGATTGATGTGGTCCGCATTGCTCTGGAGGCGTTTGGGCCGCCGATTTACGTGCGCAAGGAGATCGTCCACAACAGCTTTGTGGTCGAGGAACTGCGCGGCAAGGGCGCGATCTTTGTCGACAGTGAGGACGAAGTGCCCAACGGGGAGCGCATCATTTACAGCGCGCACGGAGTATCTCCGGAGGTACGCGAGCACAGCGCGCGGCGCGGGCTGCGCGTGATTGATGCGACCTGTCCGCTGGTGACCAAGGTCCACGTGGAAGCCGTGAAGTTTGCCAAGGAAGGGTATTCGCTCATCCTGATCGGACATAAGGATCACGATGAGGTGATTGGGACCCTGGGCGAGGCTCCGTTAGTGACGCAGGTGGTGGGATCGCCGCAGCAGGTGAAATCTCTCCGCGTGCCGGACCCGAACCGAGTGGCTTATCTGACGCAGACGACCCTCAGTCTGGACGAGACCAAAGACATTATCGCGGCGCTGAAGGAGAAGTTCCCCAACATCAAGGGGCCGGCGGCGCAGGATATCTG
>JADGNP010000579.1 GCA_017883425.1 Candidatus Sulfotelmatobacter sp.
TCCCCACTTTTGCCGCAAAAGACGCGGCAAAAATGGGGCACCCGGGGATTTTCATCCTTCTTCGGTGGGCCGCAGGCCCATGGGCACTCAGGGCAGGCTTTCTCGCAAAGGACGCGAGAAATGGGGCACCCCGCGAGAAAGCTTGAACCGCAAAGGTCGCTGAGGGATCGCGAAGTCCGCGAAGAAGGCAGGAAATCAAAGATCCGGCTATACCGTAAAATGAGGCGGAGCAGTGCGACGAGAACAAGCGGTGGCGGTTTGGGTCGGGGCGAAGTCAAAAGTCAAAATCCCCACCCCTTCGACTCGCTCAGGGCAGGCTCTGTCGCCAAAAACGCGACAAGGGTGGGGCACCCAGAAAAAGGCATATAGGACGGGGATGGATATTACATGGCTGACCGACCGGATTGCGGTCGGAGGCGGGATTTGGAACTCGGATAACATGGAGAAGGTGGCGAAGGCGGGCATCACGCACATCATCGACATGCAGATCGAGTTCGATGACACGCCGCTGGGATTGGCCCACGGCATCGAGGTGCTGTGGAATCCGACGGATGACGATTTTGAGCCGAAGCCGGGGACGCTGTTTCGGCGCGGCGTGGATTTTGCGCAGGCGGCGTTCGAAGGAACGGAAGCGAAGTTGTTCATCCATTGCGCGGCGGGAGTGCACCGGGCACCGATGATGGCGCTGGCGGTTTTGGGCTCGATGGGATGGAGCCTGGAAGACGCGATGCAGTTGATTGAGGGGCGGCGTCCGGTGGCGGACTTTGCCGAGGTGTATGTGGAGAGCGTGGAGCAGTTTCTGGGGGGAGAGTGAGGCGTAGAGGCAAAGCTCGGACCTCCGACCTTAGACTTTCGGCTTCCTGGATTGGAGTAGCAGCGAGAACAAGAGCAGGTCCCTCCACTTCGGTCGCGATGACAGTTTATCGATTGCTGGATGAATGATGGGGTTGGGAAATGGGAGCCCTGGCGGGCTCCCATAACGTTTCGGAGAAGTTCTGGCTAGGCAAGAAGGAAATAGCGGACAGGAGTGTCCGCTCCACACCGGGATTGGATGGAGGAGACGATGTTTGACGCGGGCCGCCGCCCTATCGGGCGGCTTTTTTATTGGGTGCTGGCGGTGGTGATAATTAGCGGCTCTGGGCTGACGGTTTATGGAGCGGCACCTGTTCCCCAGAATGGACCAGCGAGCACCACCGTTGCGGACACAGTGTATCTGGCGGACGGAACCACGGCGCAGGGAAGCCTAATCATTACGTGGCCGGCGTTTGTGACCGCGAGCGGGACGGCGGTGGCTGGAGGCACGACGAACGTGACGCTGGGAACGAACGGCGGGCTCAGCGTGGCCCTGGTGCCGAACGCGGGAGCGACTCCGGCGGGCGTGTACTACACCGTCGTCTACCAGCTTGGACCGGGCGCGGTGAAGACCGAGTATTGGGTTGTGCCAACGACGTCTCCGGCAAACCTGGCGGGGGTGCGGACGACGCCGGGGTCGGGCGTGGCGGTGCAGCCGGTGTCGATGCAATATGTGAATTCCGAGCTGGCAACGAAGGCGAATGACAGTGCCGTGGTGCATCTCTCCGGCGTGGAGACGATCAGCGGGACAAAAACATTTGCCAGTGCACCCAGTGTTCCCGAGCCGACGAGCACGGGCCAGGTCGCGAACAAAGGTTACGTAGATCAGTCGGTGTCGAATGTGGGGGCGGGAAACTATTTGCCGACCGTGGGCGGAACGATGACAGGACCGATCACGCTGCCGGGGAATCCAGCGACGATGGTTGCCCCCGCGACGGTGCTGTTCGACGGCGTGATGGCGGATGCGCCAGCGTTCTGTACGTACGCCCTAGTGAACGCGACCAACATGGAATGCAGCATCGCGTATACCTATGTGACTCACATCTCGCTCGCCGAAGTGCGGACAGCTTTGCCGAATTCAGGGTACGTGACGCGGCTCGTCGAGTCGCTCTCGGATGGCGGGGAGTGTCTGATCGCGAGCTCCACGTCGCTGGATTTCTATCCGCAGTATGTCCCGCCATTGAATACGCTCATCGTTGCCAGTTATCGAGGATACGGCCGCGCGGTGGCTGAGGTCGTGAACAGCGCAGGGGTCGCGAGTCTGCAGAGCGGCGCTGACGATGGAGTGCGAGGGATGGTGAGGACGATGAAGACTCCGAGTGCGCGTACGCAGGCCGATTGCGAGAACGCAGCGCTGGCGATTCTTGACGACGCGGGAGGGCTCGCATGGGTGGGCACCTATCAGACCTGGAGTGATTTCCTTCCGGGCGGGAGCGCCGACATTTTTCCGGGCGACGCGGTGACGGTAAATGTGCCGTCGCAGAACGCCGTGTTCAGTGCAATTGTGCGGAGAGTGAGCATTGATGTAGTCGATCCGGCGGACGATCGCGGGATGTACACGATGGAGTTTGCCAATGACCTGGCGGAGCCGCTGGCGCTGCAGGACCAGGCGAGCGCAACCACCGTTCCTTTGCAGGATATGCCGGTACGGCTTTCGACGACACAGGTTGGGTCGTATTATGTGGCGGATTTGACGGACGCGCAGATTACGCAGGTGACTTCGACGACTGTGCAGGTGGATGCGGGGACAACTCCGGGCAGCGGTTATGGGATTGAAGTTCGCGCGCACGACTATGGCTGGGGTGCGGCGAATGACCGGAATCTGCTGGGACGCTTCAGCACGCCGACGTTCAGTCTGCCACGATTGGCCCGTACGCAGAATTACTTCTTGCGGCTGTATGACAACTCGTCGCCGCCGCGATATTCACGATACGCAGCCGCGCTGCATGTGGACTATCCGTTATGAGCGAAGACAATCTAGAGAGCAGGCAGGGACATCGTTCCGGCGTGGAGAAGCCGACGCCAGTCGTTCCATACACAACCAAAGACTTCCAGTTCGAAGTACTCAGCAAGTTAGGAGAGATGGGGAGTCTAGCGGAGTCTCTGGAAGAGTCCTGGAGAAGCAAGCTGGAGGCCATCGGGGAGCAGCGACTTCTGAAGTTCGACAGTCGAACCCTGATGGCTTTGGGGGCGATTGCGCTTTCCGTGGCTGGCTACTTCATACAGGATGCGCGCAACTCCGCGAGTTTGAACAGTGAGATCGAGGGGACCAAAGCGCGAGTGATGCGTCTGGAGCAGATTGCAGCCCTCAATACGGAAGGCCGTATACGGATGGAAGTTCAGCTCGGACAACTGCGAGACGGCCAAGCTGAGATCAAGGCCATGATTCAGGCCCATGACGGCACGAGCAAAAAGGTGCCTCGAAAATAGATTTTAGGCTACGCAAGATTCCGCTAGTTAGAGAGGCAGGCGCTTCCTGTTCCGTTTGGACGGGAAGGCGGAGCATTGCGCTCGATTTACTTCGATTACAAGGAGAACAATATGAACTTTCTAAATCAGCTATTGAGAGGGATCGCGTTCATCCCGGCGTTGGTCAACGGCATTGAAGGGCTCTTCAGCGGCAAGTCCGGCACTGAGAAAAAAGACGCTGCGATGTCTTTCCTGGAGAGTGCGCTGGCTACCGTGGATGCCGTGGCGGCACGGGAGAT
>JADGNP010000124.1 GCA_017883425.1 Candidatus Sulfotelmatobacter sp.
ACCAAGATGCTGGAGTTCATGTCCTGCGCCCGCCCGGTCATTCTTGGCGTTGACGGTCAGGCGCGGCAAATTATCGAAGACGCCAGCGCCGGGTTGGTGATTGAGCCAGAAAATGCCGCAGCGCTGGTCCAGGCAGTCAACCAGCTATCCGCGGATCGCGAACTCGGCGTGAGGCTGGGTCAAAAGGGAAGGGAACACATTCTCCGGAATTTCTCTCGCGGCTGGACGGCTGAGAAATATATCGACGTGCTTCAGAGTCTGGTGCGCAAGCCGCAGGCCGGCTGACGCGGAGGGTAAGCCCCTGAAGCCTAAGGGTGCACGGCGTAAATCGAGACCGCCGTGGCCATCGACATCGCGGCTTCAAGGGTCCTGCCGGCCATAATTTTGCCTGCGCTGATTGGAATGAAAAGAATATCGTCCGCCTGCAGAGTAACGTCGGGAGCCTTCGCCTCCAGCATCTTCTTGATTTCGAGCTTCGTCTCGGTCATCCCCGCAGGACCCTTGCGAATAATGCGGGCGGCACCCAACTTCGCGGTACGGTTCGTACCGCCGGCCAGCGCCAGCGCCTGCAGCACCGTAAGCGTTCCGTTGTCCACCAGCAAGCCGCTGGGACGGCCTACATCCCCCACCACGTAGATGATGGGCGCCCGCGGGATCGTGATCGTGTCGCCGGGCAGGATGTCGATATTGCCACTCAAGTCGTCGGCCAGATTCCGGGGAAGGTCGATGCGAATCGGATCCGGCTGGTTCCGGCGGATGACGGCGATCTTGCGGGAGGCGGACACAGTGAACCCACCGGCCAGGGAGACGACCTCGTAGAGCTTGTGATCCGCGACATCAGGGTAGATGCCGGGTTTCGTTACTTCGCCGATCACCGTGACGCCTTGGGAAGCGGCTTCGTCCACGAAGATGGTTACATGTGGGCTGCGGACGAATCCGCCGTCCGAGAGTCGTTTCTCGAGCAGGGTCTGCGCCTCCTCCTGGGTCAGGCCGTCGACGTGGACGTAGTCGATCAGGGGAAGGTAAACGTCGCCAGAATTGCTGACCCGCACCTTGCTCGCCAGTTCCGGAACGTTGTACACGCTCACTTCAATCAGATCTCCCGGACCCAGCTTTACCAGAGCCGACTGGTCGGGGGAATCCTTTGCCGTATCGGGAGTCTTTGCAGGCGCACCGGTAGCTGCTCCCGACGCACTCGCCGCTGCCTGCGAGAGCGGTTGACCTGTGGGAAGCCCTGCGGGAAGCTCGGTTGGCGTGCTGCTTTGGCCGGCCTGGGCACCGCTCGCCGGTTGCTGGGCAGCGGCACCGCTGACGACCACAAGGAATGCTGCGAGAACAAACAAGAAAGCGCGGCCGCAGCGAGGGAAACGCGAAGAACCCGACTCCATCAGAAGACCCCTGAAGTAATAAGTGAGAGTTTGAACAGCAGTTTAGCACGGCACAGCCGGTTGCGCCCCCGCTATCCGCAAGGCCCCGGATTAGTTTTCCACAGGTTTTTCCTCCGCACCGATTGCAAGTCCCATTCTGGTACTGCTACAGTCTGAGCACCCACAACGTCAGCAGGATCTGTTCACTAACTATTAACCGCGGGTCATCGCTGCAGTACTTGTTAAGAGAGTGTCGAGCCGGCATGCCGCAGCTGCATGTCCTCTGGCCGAAGGTGGCATGGTTTGACGGGCGTCTTCCTCGGGACCTTTGTTTTAGCGCTGCTGTCAGCTTTCGTACTGACGCGGTACGTGCGCGATTTCGCCACGGCCCACGGCTGGGTTGCGATTCCCTCACAAGAGCGTCACCTGCATTCCAGCCCCCTGCCGCGTCTAGGCGGCGTGGCCATTTTCCTGTCCTTTTCCTGCTGCATGGCCATGGCGGCGCTTTGGGCCCTCCATAGCCCCCGCATGCACTCCTCCTTTTCCTTAAAGACGCTGTTGACGATTCTCGTGCCGGCGTCGCTCGTTTTTCTGCTGGGTGTGTACGACGACGTCCACGGGGTTGGTCCCTATTTCAAGTTTTCGGTGCAGGGAATAGCCGCAACCATGTTGTTCATGGGTGGTTTGCGGATCGTCAACATCCCGGTGGTGTTCGGCGACCTCAAACTGCCTTGGTTCGTCGGATGGGCCTTCACCGTTGTGTGGGTTCTAGCCATTACCAACGCGTTTAATCTGATTGACGGTCTCGATGGTTTGGCCGCCGGGTCAGCCCTGTTCTCCACTCTGGTGGCTTTTGTGGTGGCTCTTCTCAATGGGCCCTCCCTGGTCACCGTGATGACAATCGCCCTGGCGGGGGCGATTCTCGGTTTCCTGCGCTTCAACTTCAATCCCGCGACCATCTTCCTGGGCGACTCCGGCAGCCTCTTCATCGGCTTTGTGTTGAGCGCACTCGCGCTGGCAGGAGCGCAAAAGGCCCCGACGATTGTGGCAGTTGCGATCCCGGTCGTCTCTTTTGGCTTGCCCATTCTGGAGACGGCACTTTCCATCGTCCGGCGCCTGATCAGTGGACGTCCGGTCTTCACCGCCGACCGCGAGCATATTCACCACAAGCTGTTGCAGCACGGCATGACGCATCGCCAGGTCGTGATTCTGCTCTATGGTGTCTCGGCCGTCTTCGCCATGCTGAGCTTGTTCCTGCTATGGCCGACTGGCAGTTCCCTGGGGCTGGTACTCGCCGTGCTGGGCATCGGCATATGGATTGGCGTGCAGCATCTCGGCTACCTTGAATTTGGGGAGTTGGCCCGCGTCGCCCACCGCACCTTCCATCAGCCACAGATCTTCGTCAACAACCTGGCGATCCGCCGCGCCATCGAGGAACTCAAAGTCGCGCGCGATTACGATCAGGTTCGCCGCATTCTTACGGCTGCCTTCGGCAGCAACGACTTTGACAGCTTCGAACTGAGGCTCGAACTGCTCCCCGGCGAATTGGTTCCGTTCGAGACGCCCGACGCATCTGTGGCGCGCCGCGCTGGAAACTCATTCCGGTGGAACAAAGCCGGCGTGCCGAAAGTGCTGGACGGCTTAGCGGTGTGGACTCTCGCTCTGAACCTGCTGACTTCCGCCAATCGGCGCCGCGGAACGCTCACCATGCACCGCCTGTACTCTCCGCGGGACCTTCAACTTGATATCAATCTGCTGACTGCGGCGTTTCCCACCGCGCTCGCCGACGCGCTCGATCGCACGCTTGCTCCCTCGGCGCAGGTGATCGCTCTCCCCGAGCACGACACCTCGTTGATTGTCGCTCAGGCAGGGTAATCGGGCACAATCTTCCCGCGCACGCAGGACCGGGAGCATCTTCCGTGAAATTCAGCCGGGCTCGGGAGGGTTCATTTCTGGAAGGTATCAGAGGTCGCACAATAGCCGCGCGCCGCTTTGCAATGGATACGCAGCCCAGCCCTTCGCACAATTCATAGTGCGATGCTAGGCCCCTTGCAGGAAGGGTTCAGGGGAGAGCGTTTCGGTTTACAGCTTCGCGCTGGCGTAGGAGTTGATTTCGCAGTTCAGGCAAACTTCTTCAAAAGCAGGTGCTGTCCATTCCATGATTTCCCCCAGTTATCGTTTCGCGGGTGGACCGCGTTACGTTTTGTTAGCATAGCCGACCCTCGGGATGAAAGCAATACCTCCGGGAAGAATAAAGGGCGCGCAACCCGCGCTCTGCAAGCATTTTGAGCTGAAATTGATGGATGGAAGGTTGCAAGATTCTGCATACTGCCAATGCGCGCAGCATTTTCGATCCTGTTTTCCACACGGGGAACCAGTGCCGTTACTTTCTGACCCTTCGCTATCTGTTTACCTTCAACTGCACCGCGATGGAAGCGAGGATTCCGCAATCATGTTTGGCAAGACTGTGTATGGCACGACCTTCAAGGACGTCAACTTTGTCCCTTTGCAGTCCGCCACATTCTGCGTCCAGTGTGAGCTGATCAGCACCAACAGCAAGCCTTACTGCCTGGCATGCGGCAGCCACGCTCTGCTCGGGCTTTCGCGCGTGCTGGGCGGATCGCTTCGCAGCCAGCAGACCGCGCATCTCATCACCGACATCGAACTCAACAATCTCGTGCACGATTTGCTGCGCACCGTGCCCGACCCAGATGTGGTGAGCATGGCCGATCATACCCGTATGCCCTCGCTGGCCCTGCGCAGCCAACTTCGCGTCGCCAACGCCGCACACCCAGCATCCGGTTTTCGGGCCGTGTCCTCGACCGAAGAAATCGAAATTCATCCGGCGGAACTCGATCTGGAGCCAGCTATCAGCGCGATTACCGAACGGGCCCAGCATCTGACCGGAGCGACCGGAGCGGCCATCGCCCTGCGCGCCGGGGACGAAATTGTCTGCCGTGCCCGCGCCGGCCGAACTGCTCCGGACCTTGGGGTTCGTCTGCAGACCGACGCTGGCATCTCCGCGGAAGCGGTGCGCTCCGGCGAGATCATGCTTTGTCACGATGCCGAGCGTAACCCGCGCGTGGACCTGGCCAGTTGCCGCCGCCTCGGGGTCCGCTCGATTCTGGTCTCGCCCTTGCGCCACTACCGCCGTACTTTGGGCGTTTTCGAGGTGCTGTCCTCGTCTCCCGGTGCCTTCGATGAGCGCGATGTGGCTACCATGCAGCTTCTCTCCAGCATGATGGTGGCAGCGATCTCCCGCATCTCCAGCCTGCACCAGGCTCAAATCCTGCGGCGGGTCAGCTAAGCAGTTTGCTGAGAAACCCGCTTTTGGGTGGCGCAGCGCTTCCAGCGCTGCGATAAGGCTCTCCTTTTCGGTCAGGGCTTCAGCCCCTGCGGTTCCTCGCGCAGGGGCTTCCTGTCGGTTCGTCGGAACGGGAAGTCCCCCTATCGTCCTTCTGATTCTCTTCTTTGCTTACTTTTGCACCATCCCGCGCTAATATGGAGCCAGGAATGCGGGCCTCTTCCCCATGGCTGTCATGACCTCGGCGTTGCATCCGGTTTCACCCAACCGTCGTCGGCGTGTGCGACACAAGATCCAGACGCCCGCGTATGCCACTTTCACCGCGGAATCCAAGGGCGCGATGCTCGATCTGCACGAGATCGTCGACATCAGCGAAGACGGCGTTGCCATTCAGTGCAATTCGCCCCTCGAACTGGAAAGGCGCGTGAATCTGTGCCTTGATCTGGCCGATTGCGCGGAACATATCTACACCACCGGGCAGGTGGTCTGGTCGAACGCTTCGGGACGCGCCGGGCTTCAGTTTCCCGAATTATCTCCAGAGTCTTTGTCCCGTTTGCGCGAGTGGCTCTTCGTGAACGTAATGGCCGGAGTGGCCAATGGCGAGGCTGAGATTGCCGCTCCTGCCGGTTCGCGCTTGGATGTTCCTCCGCGTCCCAACTATACCGATACTCTTGCGGCGGTGACCGCGGTGCAACGGCAGGTCGAAGCGCTCGGTTGCGATCTTGCCGGGGCTTTGCAATTGATTGCGGAGCGCGCGCAAACTCTGGTTCGCGCTTCAGCAGCGGCCATCGCGCTCGCGGACGCAGATCCGGACTTCATGGTCTGTCGCGCCAGTTCCGGCCCGGATGCTCCGCCGGTCGGCGCGCGCCTGCAGGTGGGATCCGGTTTTTCCGGGGAGTGCGTGAAGACCGGAACCCTGCTCCGTTGCGATGATACCGAACTCGATGTTCGTGTAGATCGCGAGATCTGCCGTGGGCTGGGCATTCGTTCTATTCTCGCGGTGCCCGTGTGTGTGGGCGAGAAATCGATCGGGATTGTAGAGGTTTTCTCGGGTCAGCGGAATACGTTTTCTGATAGCGATAGCGGGGTGATGCAGCGCCTCGCGGAGACTGTGCTAGCCGCCGTCAACCGTGCTGCCCGCGCCGAGGATCTGGCGCCGCTGGATGCCCCAGTCGCTGCTACCCGATTTGCGCCGACGCCGGGAAGTGTGCTCTTCGCTTCCGCGCCCGAGGACGAAAAGAAAGTGGAAAGCTCGGACGAGAAATTATCCGGCGGCATCACCCTGCCGCGTTCGCACTTGATTATTTTGATCTGTGCCGCCGCCACCATCTTCATGGCCCTCGGCTACCACCTGGCTCCCTGGATCCAAAGTAAGGTTCAGGAGCGCGGCCACAGCCCGATGCAGACCGTGCTGGCCTCGTCTCAACCGCCGAAGTCGGAGAATCCTTCGCAGGCTGCTCGGTCCGCTCCGGCACTCGAGACTGCATCCTTCGAGCAACTTCGGCAGATGGCGGAGAAGGGTGATGCCGCGGCCGAGAATGCTCTGGGCCTGCGTTATTTTCAGGGAGACGCAAAAAGTAGCGTCCGGCGCGACGAGAAGCAAGCGTTCCTCTGGTTCCGCAGGGCCGCAGATCACGGCAGCCTCCCAGCCCAAGCCAAGCTGGGAGCACTCTATTGGGGCGGACGTGGCGTGTCCAAGGACGTGAATGAGGCCTATTTCTGGACTGTGCTGGCCCGCGCTCGCGGCGACAAAGAGAACAAAGACCTCGCAGCTATTTTGGCCTCGGGCATGACGCGGAGCCAGTCCGCTGCCATCGAGCAGCAAGCCGATGTCTGGCTCCAGCAGCACATGCCGAACTGGAAACCAGCGGCTGGCCGCTGACTCACTTTGACGTCGGACTCGCCTTGACGCGGACTCGCTTTTGGGTGGCGCAGCGCTTTCAGAGTCGGTCTCAGAACTAGATTGCCGACAAGGCAATTCAATGAACTCACAGAGATTTTCGCCCCAGCGGGGCGTCTGACAATAGCCCGGCGCTTCCAGCGCCGGGGAAAGTGGGAAATCAGAGCGCGTCCCGGAGGGACGCCTGAAGTTCTCACACAGACGCTCTCGGCGTTGCGATGCGCTTTTCTTTCTGTAAGGGCTTTAGCTCCCGAGATACGGCGCTAGAATATCCCTAGAGGTTTTTGTGTCCTCCCTCCGTGACATCCTCGACGGCAGAGTTCGCGAGGCAGACGCCGCTCTCTACGAAAAACTCGACCACAACCGCGTCCGTTGTTTTTCCTGCGGTCACTGCTGCCCGATTCCCGAAGGCCAGCCTGGCGTGTGCAAGGTCCGCTTCAACCGCGGCGGCACACTCTACGTTCCCTGGGGATACACCGCGGGGATGCAATGCGATCCCATCGAAAAAAAGCCGTTCTTCCACGCGCACCCCGGCGCCCTCGCCTACAGTTTCGGCATGCTGGGCTGCGATCTCCACTGTGGTTATTGTCAGAACTGGGTCACATCGCAGGCTCTGCGCGACCCGAATGCGGTATCGCCGCCCCTGGCTGCGTCTCCCGAAGGCTTGGTTCGCGACGCCCTGGACCAGGGCGCGAGAATTTTGGTCAGCACCTACAACGAGCCGCTGATCACCAGCGAATGGGCTGTAGCCGTCTTCAAGCAGGCGAAAGGCGCTGGCCTGCTCACCGGATTCGTTTCCAACGGCAACGCCACGCCCCAGGTGCTCGAATACCTGCGTCCCTGCCTCGATCTCTACAAAGTCGATCTCAAGAGCTTCGACGATCGCCGCTATCATGAACTCGGCGGACGCATCGGCCCGATCCTCGACAGCATTCGGCGTATTCACCAGATGGGATTGTGGCTTGAGATTGTTACGCTGCTCATCCCCGGCTTCAACGACTCCGCCGACGAACTGCGCCGCCTCACGGAATTCCTCGCCGGCATCTCGCCCGACATTCCCTGGCACGTGACTGCGTTCCACGCTGACTACAAGATGCAGGGGGAAGACCAGCGCGATACCACCCCCGAAGATCTGCTGCAGGCTGCCGAGATCGGCCACGCGGCGGGACTGCGTTATATCTATGCCGGCAATCTGCCGGGCATGGTCGGCCGCTGGGAAGATACCCGCTGCCCGCAGTGCAGTGAGACTTTGATCAGCCGGTACGGATACCTCATTGAAGACTACCGCCTGACTCCCGATGGCCGCTGCCCCAACTGTTCCTGCCAGATTCCCGGGCGCTGGGCCGCTCAATTCGATGGCCAGATCACCTCCCGTCCTTTCCTTCCGCACAAACGCGCGCGTTTATTTACAATCACAAGTCGTTGAAATCTTGCGTGTACGGATCTTGACTATGTGGGGACAGCCGCCCTCGGCTGTCCGCCGGGCGAAGCCCGGCCATGTTCAGGTAACGCCTAGCTCATGCGGAAGAAATCTATTCTCTCTTTGGTCGGTGTGTTGTTTCTTGTGTCCTGTTCTCCGCGCGACTTCCTGACGCGCCGTCTCGCCACGGACCTGATCTCCGCTTCTGATGCGTTCAAGACGCCGCAGCAGTTTGCCCTCCAGACGGGAATCGTCTCCAACAGAGACTATGTCTCGCCCGAATATCTTGTTCTTCAACAACACGGCTGGATTTCGGCGAGCACGGCCCATTGCTCTCCGAGCATGTCGACGTCACCTTGCTGGGATGTTCTGCTGACTCCGTCGGGCGTGGAAACGGTTCGAGCCTTGGTTCCTGCTGAGGAGTCCGACAAGACGTTATTCTATATTCCGGTCGCAAGACGAGAACTGGTGGGCGTCACGGGCATCAGCAAGCAGGGCAACCTGGCTGACGTCGATTTCACGTGGAGATGGGTTCCCTTGAATGAAGTTGGGGCCGCGCTTTACTCCGGCAACCTGCATTACAACTCGACCGTCGGGTTTCGCGATTACGATGACGGCTGGCGCATCGTCATCGCCCAGAGCGCTCCTCGTCCGGGGCAGACGCTGGACGACGCGCTCAAGAACGCCGAGCCTGCCCAGTGATCGACAGAGCGAAGATTGACAGAGCGAAGACCAGCCCGGCGCACCAGGCACCAGCCTGGATTCAGTCCGCCGCGCGGTGGCTGAACCCGCGCCGCATTCGAGCGCAGGCGATGGTTCTTGCTCTTTGCGTGTGGGGAGTCTGCGCCATCGACTTCGCGACACCCGGTTTGTTTGACCGCGCGGGTAATATCAAATTCCAGGATTTTCTGCCGTCTTACATCTCAGCCCAACTGATTGTGCAGGGCCGCGCCAGGGAGCTCTATGACCGGCAGGTCACGACGGAATCGATGCAAGCCGTCGTCCGTCAGCCGACCCATGTGCTCCTGCCCAATCTCTACGGACCACAGGTGGGGCTCTTCTTTGTCCCACTGGCGCGGCTCTCCTTTCCAGCCGCGGCGCGAATCTGGATCACGGCGAGCCTCCTCGTCTTCTTCGCGTGCGTCTATCTCGTCTGGAAGTCTTGTCCAGGTCTGCGCCTGCACTCCGGAATCGTCACCATCTGTGCGATCGCTTTCCCCCCGCTGTTTCATTTCTTCGTGCGCGGGCAAATGTCCGTTCTCGTGCTGGCGTGCTTCACGGCGGCATTTCTTGCGTTCCGCGCAAACCGTTTGTGGTTCGCGGGTGTTGCGCTGGGATTTCTGGTCTTCAAGCCGCAATTTCTGGTTGCCATCCCGCTGGTGTTGCTGCTCTCTCACGCATGGAAGTCACTCGCCGGACTGGTTGTCGCGGCGGGCGCGCAGTTGGCTTTTACGACGATCTATTTTGGCCCCGCGGTGATGCACGCATACTTCGACACACTCTGGCACATGCCGCGCGTGATCGGCGCGGCGGAACTCAGCCTTGCGCCCATCCAGATGCATTCCTTACGCTCCTTCTGGTCGCTGCTGATCCCCAGGCCGGAACTTGCGCTCGTGCTGTACGCTCTGAGTTCCATTGTCATGGTTGGCGTGGCCGCGGTCGCATGGAAATCTTCGGCTCCGCTTGCGCTGCGCTTTTCCGCGTTGACCCTCGCAGCCGTACTCGTCAATCCGCATCTTTTCGTCTACGACCTGCTGGTCCTCGCGCCCGTGCTGCTGCTCCTTGCGGACTGGATTCTGAGCAACCCGCAGCACCCTGCTGCTGCCACGCTTCATGTGCTTTTGTATCTCGCGTTTGTCTTCCCTCTGTTCGGCCCGCTATCCCGATGGACTCACGTCCAACTCTCTGTCCCGGCCCTCACCGTGCTGTTGTGGGTGCTGTGGCGTCATTCCATAACCCCGAGTCACAAACTTGCTTCGAACGAATCCGGCGTTGTATAACCCTTCTTCCCACCGGGAACCCTATGCGAATCCACAAAACTGCCTTCGTCGTCGTGTTGGTCGTGAGTTCTGCGCTCGTCGTCATGGCTCAAAGCAAACCCAAGCTCACCCTCGACGAGTTTTTCAACTCCGTGGACTTTACGGCGCTTGAGCTTTCACCCGACGGCAGTTCGGTGGTCATCGGTACCGAGCGCGCCGATTGGGACCAGCAAATCTTCCGCAGCGACCTATGGCTCTATCACGACGACGGCAAAGGTGGCTCTCTGATTCAGTTGACGCAATCGGGGCACGATTCCGAGCCGAGGTGGTCGCCGGATGGACGGTGGATTGCTTTTCTCTCCGAGCGCAAGGCTTCCGCCGACAAAGGTGGCGATTCTGATTCTGATTCAAAAGACGAACCGCCCAGCCAGGTCTACCTCATCTCGCCCAACGGCGGCGAAGCGTTCCCTGTGACCCAGGGAGAAGAAGATGTCCACACATTTTCCTGGTCGGCGGATTCACAAACCATTTACTTCGCCACCCGCCAGCCCTGGAGCAAGACGCAGAAAGACGATTACAAGAAAGAATGGAAAGATGTCGTGCAGTATCGCACCGCCGAGCGCGGCGACGCGATTTTCGCACTTGACTTGGCTGCCGCCCTCTCCCGCCGCGCGGCCGCGCCGGCTAAGCTGGAAAAGAAAGACGGTGAGCCAGACCAAGAACCGGACCTGACTCCCGGCGCCCGCGCCATTGCGACCCTGCCGTTGCGCGCGGATGGCCTGATCACTTCGCCCGATGGCCGCACGCTTGGGTTTGTGAGCAACGCCATCAACCAGCGCCAGGAAAAGTACGAAGACACCGAAATCTACACCGTCGATCTGAATGTGGCGCGGGCGCCCGCGCCCGCGACCGACGGCGGTTCCGCGAATGCCAGCGTTGCAGCGAAGCCCGTACCAACGGAACCGCGCCGCATCACTCACAATCAGGCCGCAGAAATCCACCCGCACTGGGCCAACGACAGCCGCCACATCTTCTTCAGCGTCGAAGCCGGAGCAGTGAGCGGCCCCTACCGCGACCTGCAGCCGCATCTTTTTTGGGTCGACACCGAATCCGGCGCGATCGAACATGCTCCGATCGAACATGCTCCGATCGAACAATGGAGCAAAGACTTCATCGGCTCTGTCGAGGGCTATGCTGTTACCGCCGACTCCGTGCTGACTTCTGCGCGCGCCGGCACGGAAGTCCAGATGTATTCCGCGGCCAAGCCCTCCGAATCGCTGCACCGCCTCAGCGGATGGCCGGGCACGTACGCCCATATCTCTGTCGCGACCCACTCCGCGCGCGTGGCGTTTGCGTACTCCTCGCTGGGCAAGCCCGAAGAAGTCTATCTCGCGGACAGCGCGGCCAACCTCGATCAAGCCCATCCCATCACTTCATTCAATAAGCTCTTCACCGAACGCGACCTTCCTCAAGGCAAGCCCTACCAGTGGAAGGCCGACGACGGCACCACGGTAGAAGGCATGCTGATCTATCCTCCCGGCAAATTCGAAGCCAAGCACTTGCCCCTGTTGACGTTCATTCACGGCGGCCCCGCCGATGCCGACGGCAATCACTTCGAGGCCGACTGGTATCAATGGGCCGCGCTCGCCGCCACCAACGGCTGGCTTGTCTTGGAACCCAACTACCGCGGTTCCACCGGCTACGGCGACAAGTTCCTGATGCAGATCGTTCCAGCGATCGTCTCGCGGCCGGGCAAAGACATCCTAGAAGGCGTCGACGCTCTGGTGAAAGACGGCATCGCCGATCCCGATCATCTGACGATCGGCGGCTACAGCTACGGTGGATACATGACCAACTGGCTCATCACCCAGACCACGCGCTTCAAGGCCGCGGTCACGGGCGCGGGCGCAGTCGAGCATATCGGCAACTGGGGCAACGAC
>JADGNP010000125.1 GCA_017883425.1 Candidatus Sulfotelmatobacter sp.
CGCGGAGCCGGCACCGTCACGACTCTCTCCGGCGTGATCTGCAGCATCGACCTTCCACTCACATGCACGAAGCTCAACTCCCGCGCGGCCAGCAGCGCGTTGACCGCATCCTTCACCTTCGACCGCGCGATGAAGTTTCCGAAGAAGATCTCGAGGTCCGCCGGTTCGATCGCGATCACGCAATCCAGATACTTCGACAGCAGCGCGGTGAGCGCCTCCTGCACCGATAATCCCACGCCCTCCTTCACCGCCTCCGGCGCCCAGCGGTAGAGCACATCCCAAACCGAGCCCTCGCTGGCCTTGTAGTCCACGCGCGTGATGCGCAGCTTCGACCACAACTCGCCCAGCGCGCCGTCCAGTGCCGGAAACGACACGCTCCCGCCCAGCACTTCCTGCATCTTCTGCTTCGAGATGGGCCCATCGCGCGATATCAACTCGAACGCATCGCAGGCCAGCGCGGAATAAGCAGACCGCGACCCCGCCTTCGGCGCCTGCTTGGGATTGCGTTCTCCCACCAGCGCATAAAAATAAGGAAACACCGACGCCGGCACCAGAAATCCATTGTTCTCGTCGAACAGATTGGCTTCGAACGCCGTCCGCTCCCGCAGCAACCGCACCATCAGTTCGGTCGCCTCGGCCGCCCGCGGATCCTTGAATGCATGCTGCCACCCCGGCAACCGATCCTCCGACCCCACAAACGCGCCAATAAAAGTGGGCACCAGCAGCGCCGGCCGCTTGGGATACATCAGGCAAAAGCCCACATCCTCCAGAAACGCGCGCGCCTCCTCAATCGTCCGGATCGGCTTCCCATCCAGTCGCCACTTCTCGCGCCGCAGTTGTTGCAGTTCCTGCTCAGTCATAAGAACAGCTGTCAGCTATCAGCCGTCAGCATCCATCGGTCAGCTTTACTGAGAGCTGATGGCTAGATTCTCTTAAACGCTTTCTGAATGTCCTTTACAGAATACCGCAGCACCACCGGCCTTCCGTGCGGGCAAGACATCGGATGGTCGGTTTTGGCGAGTTCCGCCAGCAGCCATTCCATTTTGTTCTGCTCCAGCGGCATGTTCACCTTGATGGCGGCATGACATGCAATTGATGCCGCGATGCGGGCGCGAATCTTCTCCAGGTTCAGCGACTGCTCCTCGCGCGAGAACTGGTCCAGCAACTCGTGCAACATGTGCTCCACCGCCGATGCCTCCACTCCCGCCGGAGCGACCTTCACTGCCACGCTGCGTGCGCCAAACGGCTCAGCCTCGAATCCGTTGTGCTGCAGTTCGTCGGAAATCTCGGAGAATACTGCCTGCTGCGCTGGAGACAGTTCCAGCACGATTGGCATCAGCAAGCGCTGGCTTTCAACTTTCTGCGCTGCGCGCTGTTTCAGCACTCGTTCAAACAACACCCGCTCATGCGCCACGTGCTGGTCCACAATCCACAAGCCATCTTCGTTCACCGCCAGAATGAACGAATTCCGAATCTGCCCCAGCGGCCTTAGTGTGCCGAGAGCCGACAACGTCGGTTCTTCCTCGTTGACGTCCAGCGCCGGAGCACATCCAGGGTCAGGAATCGCCTCCGGCGCGCGCGCCAGAGAGATCGCCGCATTCGCCTCCACGGCAATTCCGCCTTCAAACTGAAAACGCGCAGAAACCGGCGGCGGCACGGGCGCTTGCAGTGCGAACCCCGCGCCTGCCACAGAATCCTCGGGTGCCCCATGTCTCGCGTTCTGCGCGAGACCTGGGAACTCCGGCGCATCCGCTGCAGAAGCCGCGCCCGACGCGGGTTCCCAGTGTGCTCCGGGAGTCAACGGTCCGGGCGTCAGCGCCCCCGGCGTGAGCGATTGACTGGCGGTCGCGTGCGCCCGGATCTCCGTCATGAACTGCGGCACCGGACGCGCCTTCATCAAGGCGGCCCGCACCGAATCCCGCACAAAATCATGCATCACACTCTGCTGGCGGAAGCGCACTTCCGTTTTCGAGGGATGCACATTCACGTCCACCTCGCCCGCCGGCAACTCCAGAAACAGCAGCACGACCGGATGAACGCTGGGCGGAATGATGTTCCGGTAAGCCTCGGTCAGTGCATGCTGCACCAGCCGGTCGCGAATCAGGCGTCCGTTCACAAATACAAAAATCGAATTGCGGTTCAGCTTCTGAATCTCGGGTTTGGACACAAAGCCATGGAGGTGCATCTCGCCGAAGGATTCTGGTTCTTGGTTCACAGAATCTTCGCTGCCGGCAGTTTCGCGGGCGGGGGCGCCCGCGCCACTCGAGCTTGCTCTCCGCCACGGAGGAGGTTGCGGCAGGCCCACGTGCTCCAGCGCTTGCCGCGACGCCACCGGAATCAACTGCTCCAGCGTCTCCTTGCCAAACACCTGGTACACGCGCTCGCTGTAGCCCGCTACCGGAGGCGCCACCAGCATGGCATTCGCCGCCGAGTGCAATTCGAAATGCTTTTCCGGATGGGCCAGCGCATAATGCGTGACCAGCGACGCAATGTGCGACAGTTCGGTCGACTCCGCCTTCAGAAATTTCTTGCGCGCCGGAGTATTGAAGAAAAGATCGCGCACCGTAATCGAAGTTCCCAGGGGCAGGCCTGCTTCTTCTACGCGCGCAATCTTGCCGCCGTTGATCTCGACCACCGTCCCGGCCGCTTCTTCCGCCGCCCGTGTCTCCAACCGCAGCCGCGACACCGACGCAATCGAGGGCAGCGCCTCCCCGCGAAATCCCAGCGTGGCTACGCTCAGCAGGTCTTCGGCGTTCTTGATCTTCGACGTCGCGTGGCGCTCAAAGGCCAACATGGCATCGTCGCGCACCATGCCGCACCCGTTGTCGGTGATCTGGATCAGCTTCTTCCCGCCCGCCTCCACGCTGATCTTGATGCGGGTCGCGCCGGCGTCGAGCGAGTTCTCCAGCATCTCCTTCACCACCGAAGCAGGCCGCTCCACTACCTCGCCCGCGGCGATCTGATTGGCAACGGCCTCGGAGAGTACGTGGATGCGTCCCATGTGCGTGGTGAGGAGCTAGTGGTCAGTTTCGCAGATGGAAGGATGAGAAGGCAAAGATGACCATAGACCGGAACTTCGGAGGTGCCCCGTCTTTGTCTCTCGGTTTCTTGGAGAAATAGAGCTTGCCCTGAGCAAAGCCAAAGGCGCGGGGGTTTTGACTTCACCGATGGACGCAGTCACCCACCCTCTCGCAAAAAGCGTGAGAAGGATGGGGCACCCGCACGTGATGTTGGGAATGGCACAATCGGGAAGGGCGCGAGTTCCACTCGTGCCGAAAAGAAGTCCATGAAAGAAACGGCTTTCAGCCGCTGGGGTGCGCTTCTGGAAGCGACCCTCAGTGGCTAAAGCCACAGTCTTAAGCGGCTGCTCTCGGCACGACTGGAAGTCGTGCCCTTCCCGGTCTGGTTGTGCCCAGCCCGTGAAACATGCGTCGGATTGGGTTCCGCGTTTTAAGAGCAAAGTAAAAAGCGGCGGACAGGAGTGTCCGCCTCACACGGGCAAAAGCAGGTCCCTCCACTGCGCTCGCTTCGCTCCGCTCCGGTCGGGATGACAAGGACTATGAGGGCTGCCCGAGAGTGCTTGACTCGGATGAGATAATAGGATTGACGAAAAACTCGATGACCACAGGCGCGGCCTTCACGGGCCGCGCCCGTCGTTGTGGGCAAAAATGGGCGTTTGGAGGGTGTTTCGATGGTGTGTTTGGGAGCACGAATCAAGAATCACAAGCTGCGGGGAGAGTGGGCGGAGTTGGTGTTCATGGCACGAGTCAAGGAAATGGGATTCGGGCTGGTGCGGCCGTGGGGCGAGTCGTCGCGGTATGACGTCGGCGTGGAGTGGGAAGGGCGGTACATGCGGGTGCAGGTGAAGTCCACGATCTACAAGGTCGGGCATGCGTGGGTCTGCAACACGCGGCCGGACAACGATTACCGGCCTTATACCGTCCGGCAGATTGATTTTCTGGCGGCGTACGTGATTCCGGCGGACGTGTGGTACATCGTTCCGGCGCGGGTGGCGACGAGGTTGAAGGGGAATATCTGGCTGTCGCCGCATAAGAAGGGGCATAAGTACGAGCGGTTCATGGAAGCGTGGGAGTTGCTTAAGGGCGCGCCCAGGCGGTAGCTAGGGCGGCTGCCGGGGGGTAGAGCGGAACTCAAGAGTGCAGGACTTCCATGCCCCGGGGAAGCGACCCTCAGTGGCTAAAGCCACAGTCTTAAGCGGCTGCTCCCGGCACGACTGGAAGTCGTGCCCTTCCCGGTTTGGTTGTGCCCGGCCCGTGAAACATGCGTCGGATTGGGTTCCGCGTTTTAAGAGCAAAAGTAAAAAGCGGCGGACAGGAGTGTCCGCCCCAAACGGGCAAGAGCAGGTCCCTCCACTGCGCTCGCTCCGCTCGCTCCGGTCGGGATGACAACATTGCGCTCCGCTCGCTCCGGTCGGGATGACAGTGAGTTGTGGGCTCTCCGCGTCACTTCGCGTCCGTTACCTGCTCGCGCGACTCGTTGTATGTGCCGAACTTCTTTGCGACTACCTTCAGCGTGGGATAAAACTGCACGAACGTATGTTCGACCGCGGCGTGGGCGTCGTGGCAGGACCAGCAGCCGTTGCCTTTGGGCATGGCTTCGGCGGTCTTGCCGTCCGCGTCAAAGGCATAGTAGGCCCACTTGTCGGGATTGCGCGCCGAATCCTTCACCTCGACGGCCAGGCCCATCAGGTCGGTCTGATAGTGGCCTTTCTGGTTGATGGAACTTCGGCTGGCGGCATCCCGTTCGTCGATGACAAACATGCTCTGCTCCGGCCACTTGCCGGAGTTCACAAACTCGTTGTAGGCCCAGCGCTGCACGAAGACGTTGGTGAACATCTCGTGGCTGCCGGGCGCGGGGCTGTAGTTCATGCCAAATCCGGCGGAGACAAACATCCACTCGCGGTAGTCGGCAGGCCGCACGAGCTGGCCTTTCTCGTCATATTGCGGCTTGGGCGTTTTTTCCTCGGGCGCGGCGGCGAGCAGCGCAAGGCACGCAACCAGAACCAGGACACAACATAGAACACTTTTCATAGAACCCTCCCCATTGAGTTGGGGACAGACTAAACTTCCCCGACGCTCGCCGTCTTGAACAAATTAAACTTCGTCAAACTAAACATCATCAAGTTAAACATCCGCGGGTGACAATTTCTGTCCGCCGCAGTCTGATGAACCATGCCCGTCGCCGGCGGCCCCGGAACCCTTCTGCGTGGGGGAGAGTTCTACCCTCCCGTGCAGGCCCGTCTGCGCACCGGCGATGTGCTGCTTTCCGAGCTGAGGCAGCCCGGTTCGCGCAGCGTGCCCCGCCACGAGCATGAACTCGCCTACGTCACGGTGGTGCTGCACGGCGACTATCTCGAAGGCGATCGCGGCCACCTCGACGAGTTACGGCCGTTTACGGCGGTTTTCAATCCTGCCGGAACCGCGCACTCGACTGTGATTGGACCTTCGGGCGCGTCGTTCTTCACCATCGAATTGTGTCAGGAAAACCTGCGGCACATGGGAGTCGCGCTGCCCCGGCGCACGACCTTCGATCGCGGCGCCGGAGCCCTGCTCTGGCCGGGACTTCGGTTGTACTCCGCCTTCAAGACGCAGACCGCCGACCCGCTCGTGCTGGAGGCTTATGTTCTTGAAATGCTGGGAGCCATCGCCGGGTTTGAAGCGCCGGAGAAGACCGCGCCGCGCTGGTTTGGGCGCGTGAAAGACCGTTTGCATGCAGGCTTCCGCGAGCCTCTCCGCATGGGCGATCTGGCCCGGGAAGCAGGAGTGCATCCCGTACACCTGGCGCGTGTCTTCCGCAAGATGGAGCGACGAACTCCGGGCGAATATCAGCAGCGCCTGCAGGTGCGGGCTGCGTGCGAACTGCTACGCGATCCGGAGTGGCCTCTGGCCGCCATCGCCGCTGAGTGCGGCTTCGCCGATCAGAGCCACTTCACCCGCGTCTTCCGCAGAATGGCGGGGACGACTCCGGCGCGATTCCGGCGGGCCGTAGCGCCGCACGCAGCCGCCGCCTGACTTGTCGCACCCTAGCTCTTGAAACGGCACGCCCGGAAAAGAAAAGGCGCCCCGGGATGAGCGGAGCGCCTGAGGTTCTTCTTTGCGGGCTACTGCACGACTAGATCGAACGTCTGCGAGGAAATCGTGCTGCCCGAAGTGGCGGTTACGGTGATGTGGTAGGTGCCCTTGGCTGTTCCTGGGTTGGAGGGGCCACTACTGCTGCCGCCGCCGCAGGAAGCCAGCCACAGCGTCGAGAATCCCAGAACCACGATCAGTCCTAAGAAGCGCATACCCCGCAGCGAGCGCCGGCGCGACCCAGCGGTAAACATGATGCCCAGCAGGCCCGGCAACAGCACCGCGTAGAAAATACGCGGGCCACGGTCGGAAGGGCGAAGCGCCGCGGCGGACGGGGCCGTGGTCGTGATGTGGAAGCTGACCGCCGCCGTCGCGTTGACCTGCAGGGGCGCGGTGCAGATTGACGCCGGTGCCGGGTCCGTGCAGGTGAATGTGACTGGACTGTTAAAGCCTCCGACCATCGCCACCGTGAAAATCGCGTCAATGGGTGAGCCTTGCGCGACCTGGTAACTTGCAGCCGTGGGGGTGAACGTAAACCCAGACGACAAGGTCCCGGCCCATGCGACCGCAAGATTGTTGACGTCCACGGAGCCGAGACCGGCGACGAGGTTATAGCCCGTGGTTGCATCTGCGTTGGAGGCTTGGAAGCCAAGAACGCCAGTGGTCCCGATCGCCCCTGGACAACGGTACGCTAAGGGCTGGGCTGTGGGTTCACCTCCAGCACAATACACGGTGTTGTCACCCGTGGTGACTGGGTTGAACACTGCGTTGGACGGGGTAGCCGCCAGGGAATAGAGCATCGGATTGACGTTCCCCAGACCGGGAGAGGACGCCAGGTATTGGTTGAGCAAAGTCACGATACCGGCGAACAGCGGAGTCGAGGCAGATGTTCCGCCAATGATCGAAGGATTATTCAAGTTGAGTGCGTTCGTGATGCCCGCGCTTCCTCCAGGAGCACAACTGCTACCGGTGCCGGAGTCGCCGGTGAGTTCCGACAACTGCGTGCAAAATATGTAGCCGGGAAAATTCGGGGTGGACAGAAAGGAGACATCCGGCGACAAACGTGTCGACTGTCCAGAAATCGTCACGGTCTGCCATGAAGGCTTGGGGAAGCCGGACACGCAAGCTGAGAAGTCCGCAGTTTGCACCGAGCAGTTGCTGGCACCGCCGCCGGTGGACGAAATGCCGATGTCCTCCTGCGCGGTCAGAGCGGAGATGATAGGAACCCAACCACTCACCTGATTCGTGCCACCTTGGAGGCAGAAGGTACTGCCCGAGTTCTGCTGGCAGTACTGCGCGATTTCGGCGTCGTCATTCCAGACCTGCTCCGGAATGTAGCCGTTTTGCGGACCGTTGGGGAGAACCGAACCACCGTCGGTGCCGTTGCTCGGCCCCCAATATGTGCTCGAAAAGTTCGCCAGCGGAATCGCCGTCCCGCCGGTGCCGGTCACTTCCGGGCTGCTCGCGGGGTAACTCACAGCCAGTCCTTGAGTAGCAAGATTAACGGGGGGTGTCGTGGTTACGGTGGCGGAGTAGTCGCACTCCGCGGCGCCGCTGTCGCCGCTGGAATTCACGATGGTAATTCCCTGCAAGTTCCCCTGCTGCAGCTCGGCCTCGTCTAACGAAAGCAAATTGTCGTCGAACTCGCACTCGCCGTAGCTCAAGCTGATCACCGGAGCGAGATTGTCGTTGATTGCGTCGTAGAAGGAAGTAAACGTATCGCTCGAATTCACATAGATGATCTGCGCGCCGCGAGCGACGGCCCCAGACCATTCCAGGTCCAGGTCGGCTTCGCTGATGTCTCCGTGTGTCGATAGCCCGGGATCGGTTCCATACAGCTTGTAGCTGAAGTGGGGGTCGCTGCACGCCGTGATCACCCCGCTGGAGTTCGTGGTGCAACTGATAGAGGAAAGCCCGAAGCCAGTGCGGAAGTCGTTGATATCAGCCAGATAAATATCGGTCCGTCCCATCACCGCCAGCTTCTGCCCGGAGCCGTCGATTCCGGCGTCGTAGAGCGCGTTGATGTCGTAAATCGTGGCAATGTCGCCCGGGGCCACGAGGGCCCCGTAGACGGAACTGTTGTAATCCGGACGCAACGCAGCATTCCGCCGGATTCCCATCGGCCTCGGCAGAAAATCGTGCAGTCCGCGCAGGCCGGTGATAACTCCTCGCAGAGCCGCGGGAACCATGGGCGGCGTGGCGTTGGCATAATGCAACTCGCCATTCACGTTGTAATGGTGGATCTCGGTGCCGAACGCGCTTTGTACCTGGGCCGCGGTGCCGGTGAACGAGATCCAGTTTCGCCCGCGCGCTACCTGAATCATGCTGAACCCCTTTGCCTTCAGCCAGGCCGCCATCTGCTGCATGTCGTTCTGGCTCAGGCCGAAACGGTCGGCATACTGCTCGGGCGTCAGCCACTTATGGTAGTTCGACGATTTCCGGTCCTGCTGCTGAGCCAGAAGTTGGGTGATGGCCCTCTGCTGGGCGGCGGTGGGCAGCGTCATCAGAGTGATGGTGCCCAGACGCATGGCTGGGTCCACCGGCCCCTGATCGAACTGAGGTAGCGCTTTGCGGTGGACGTTCCCTTTCAGCGTCACGGTCTGGCCACTGGTCAACGCGCCGGAGATGCGGTCCGGCATGGCGGCATAACTCAGGCTGGAGAAAAGACTGGCAAGCAACAGTGCGGGCAACAACGACTTCACCATTCGCATGGACGCTCCGGGGCAGACCGAGTACCTGCTGTGTCTAACCTTATAACGGCTTATCCCTGTTCGATCAAGACTGTTACATAGAAGGTTGTACAGGAGACAGAAAGATAACAAACATTCGGCGTTCAAAATTCAGCACTTCCGCCGTTCTGCGCCCCAAGGAGACATTGCAACTCGCGAACTGACGGCGCAACCAGTACGATATCCTGAAAATCACGGAATTCCCGGCCCGCTGCCGTATACTGCCCCTGCGAACCAGGCGCGACATGCCCCCGCCCGCCGCCGTCAAATCCCGCCTCGCCTATATCGACTGGATGCGCGGACTGGCCTGCGTGCTGATGTTCCAGACTCACTGCTACGATTCCTGGCTCAGCCCCCAGGCCCGCCAAAGCCGCTTCTTCATGTACTCGCAGTTGGGCGGGACCTTCCCAGCCCCGCTGTTTCTCTTTCTGGCGGGAATCTCGTTCGCCCTGGTCACGGAAAAACTCTGGCAGAAGAATCTGCCGCCGGCGCAGATCGCGCGCACTACGATCCTCCGCGGCGCGGAAATTTTCGCCTACGGCCTGCTCTTCCGGCTGCAGGAATACCTGGTCGCCTGGGGCTGGGCCCCCAAGACCGACCTGCTGCGCGTCGACGTGCTCAACACCATCGGCGTCTCCATGATGCTGCTGGGCATCGTCTGCTGGCTGGTGCTAGCCGTGCGGCGCGGGCCGCGGACGCGACTGGCGTTGGTGCTGACCGCCGCCGGCACCGCCCTGCTGATTTCGCTGCTGACCCCGCCCTTGTGGACCACCTGGCGTCCGCGCTGGCTCCCCTGGCCGATCGAGTCTTACGTCGATGGCGTGCACAACCTGGGAACGCCGCAAGCCGGCCTGTTCCCGGTTTTTCCGTGGACGGCCTTCGCCTTCGCCGGACTGGCCGTGGGATTTATCCTGCAAAGCCAGTGGGCGCGCGCGCAGGAGCCAAGAGCATTCTTCTCTCTCGGGCTGGCCGGCAGCGTGTTGATCGAATTCGCCCGCTGGCTCGACGCGCAGCCGCGCCAACTCTATTCCGTCTACGATTACTGGCGCACCAGCCCGAGCTTCCTCCTGATCCGCGTGGGCATGTTGCTGGTGATTCTGACCGGGAGCTACGCCTGGTGCCGCTGGGGCGCGGGCCATTGGGGATTCAGCCCGCTGATCCAGCTTGGCCAAGCCTCGCTGCTCGTCTACTGGGTCCACATCGAATTCGTCTACGGCCGCGTATCGATTCTGCCGAAGCACCGGATGGGAATTGGCGGCGCCTCCGCGGGCCTGCTGGCGATCTCTCTTGCGATGCTGGTTCTGGCCTACGCTCGCACGAAGATGAAAGGCCGCGGAGTGGACGTTCTGGCGTGGCTGCATCTGGGTCCAGCGCGGACTTGAATGCTGGAAAAGCTTTCGCGAGAAACCTTTCGCTGCACGGAAAAGCTTCCAGGCCCCACTCCAACCACTACCGGGTCAGTGAGTGTAAACGCCTGTTTACAGCAGTTGATGATGTAAACTGACAACGCATGGCATTGCGAAACAACCGCCGGGAGTGGAGTAACGCACTTCGGCTAACGCCTCTCCTCTTGTTAAGTTGCGGGACATATACCCACGGCCAGGCACCGGCTCCCAACATCATCCAACCGCCAGGAATTGCGCAGGTAAGCAGCGGAACTGTTTCGGGTAACGTCTATCACAATCCAGACCTGGGACTCCGGTATGAGTTCCCAAAAGGCTGGGCGGTGAACGATGAAAAGACAGAGCGGAGAACCATCGCGGATCAAAATCAGTTTGTCTGGACAAAGGACATATCTCCACGACGAAGTTCCGAGAAGGGTCGGCAATGCGCGAAGAGTCTCTTGTTTGTTACAAAACACCCCGAAGGAATGAAGACGAACGATTTCAACCCATTCGTATTCGTGATTGCTGCGGATCCGCAATGCATCACCGGTTCGTCCTCCCCCAGAGACACCAAGGACCAGGAAACGATCGAGCGAATTGCAGCCCAATTAGGTGTGTACTTTGAAACGGTAAGCATCAAGGAGCTGGAACAACCGCCCGCGAAAGTCCATGCCTTCGAAAACTCGGGCCGCGTCATTGTCGAGCGTGACGCAAGATATCTCGTAACCTACGTCACTTCCGATATCCCGTATGCCGAGGTTTCAACGATTACTAGAGTTATTCCGGGTGGTAAATACTGGACAATTTTCATGTTCGGCGGAGGTGACGACGCCCAGTTGGCATGGCTGAAGGCTACGAAGATTACATTTGATTCGCCAACGCCGAGTTCGGAGGAAAAAGCAGTAACTCCACCGACTTCGGCGCACTAGAGACCTCTCTCGCACAATGACAAGGAAATCCGCCATCCTAGTTTGCGCAAGGGCAACGCAAACACCGAGAACTGGTAGACCTGCAAGCTCGATTTCCTCGCTTGATCTGAGCCTGGTAGTGGTTGAGATTGACGGTGTCGAACGTAGCTTCAGCGCCCGCAAGAAGACTTGGTGGACGGCGACCTGGTGGAGAGTGGGTAGGACCTGGCCTTCTCGTAACTGTTGTAATATCTCTATTACGCTCAAAACCCCTCAATCACTGTGATCGCCCTGCTACGGCAACCAGCGTTATCATGCACAGGAACGCTCGATGGCACTCATAGGCTGGCACAATAAACCCGATAGTTGGGTCGTCGCAGGATGGGCATTCCGGCAGGTACTCGAAGACGTTCGTTCGCAGTGCCCTGCTGACGCGGAGATGGTCTCTGAACTCGAACTTGCGAGGGATTTGAAGTACCTGTTCATTGATAGTTTCAGCGGTGACCTTGCCAAACGATTAGCCAACGCCATCCGAGACACGGCGTCAGGAATCCTGTCCGGGCAAATCCGGTCGGGCCTCCTCGACAAGCCCTTCGGTGATGCGAATGCAATTGCGGAGTACCGCAGCGCCCTGCGGGAACTGGTTGCGGTCGTTTCCGATCACGCTGTGTAGTTGCGGTCCTGATCGTCGATTGGTGAAAAATCGCGGTTACAGTGCGCCGGGTTAAACCGGCATGAAGCAGAGAATGGAAAATTCTTACGAGTAAGGAGTAGCGATCCGCTCGGCCCCGAGTT
>JADGNP010000580.1 GCA_017883425.1 Candidatus Sulfotelmatobacter sp.
TCTGGCGGCACTAGGCTCTGATTAAGTGTCGGCAGAAAGCATAAACCACAGGGTACACGGGGGTGCACGGAGGAACCCAGGGACTTAATCAGAACTTCCCTAGTACTACTGTGTTATAAGTGTGATTCCTCCTTTGCGATTTAAGTGGCGGCCGTGAGTGCGAGGCGGTAAGTTGAGGGTCGATGAGATCCCGCCGGGAGCGGTCCACCAGCCAGCCGGAGCGTTTGGCCACCTATCTGGATCGGTTATCGCAGGTTGCCGGACATGTCGATCGCGTCGTTCCCATGCAGAACTACACCAAGGGCCTTTTTCTTCCCATCGAACGCAAGAGCGTCGAGCCGATGGCGGCGCGTCTGGCTCCGGCCAACGTGCGGCAGATGCATCAGTCGTTGCATCACATCGTAGCCGAGGCGGCCTGGAGCGACGCCGCCTTGCTCCGCGAGGTTCGCCGCCAAGTGCTGCCCGCCATGATGCGTACACCTCCGCTGGCCGCCTGGATGGTCGATGACACCGGCTTCCCCAAGAAAGGCACGCATTCGGTGGGGGTGACGCGGCAGTACTGCGGGCAACTGGGCAAGCAGGAGAACTGCCGGGTTGCGGTCAGCCTGTCGCTGGCCACCGAGCAGGCCAGTCTCCCGGTCGCGTACCAGTTGTACCTGCCGGAGATCTGGGCGCAAGACCAGGCACGACGAAACCAGGCCGGGGTACCGAAAGAAATCCGCTTTCAAACCAAGCCCGAGATTGCGCTCGAGCAGATTCGCTGGCTGCTCGAAGAGGATGTGCCGCGCGCCCCGGTGCTGGCCGACGCCGCCTATGGCAACGACAACGGATTCCGCGACGGACTGCAACAACTGAGACTGGAATATGCCGTGGGCGTGCAGTCTTCGACCTCGGTCTGGCCGCCGGGCTGCGCTCCGCTCCCGGCCAAGGCTCGCGGCGTCATGGGACGTCCGCCCCAGCTGCTCCGGCGGGAGGAGAGACATCAACCGCTTTCGGTCAAGGAACTAGCCTTGTGCCTGAGTCCGAGCGACCTGCGCCGGGTGAGTTGGCGCGAAGGCACGCGCGGCACGATGCATTCTCGTTTTGCCGCCTTGCGCGTGCGCGTGGCGCATCGGGACTACGAGCGCCGCCAACCGCGCGAAGAACAATGGCTGTTGATCGAGTGGCCCAAGGCAGACAAGGAGCCGACCAAATACTGGCTCTCCAACCTGCCGGCGTCGATCAGCCTGCGGAAACTGGTGGCCACGGCGAAGCTGCGTTGGCGCATCGAGCGCGACTACGAGGAACTGAAGCAGGAGCTTGGACTGGGGCACTTCGAAGGACGGAACTGGCGCGGCTTTCACCACCATGCCAGCCTCTGCATTGCGGCCTACGGCTTCCTGGTGGTGGAGCGATGCCTTTTTTCCCCCGCGTCCGACTCACCATCAATGCGTGCAGCCGACCTCCAACTTCGCCTACCCCGCCTGCCACCCGGTGCGAAGCCCCGTGGCGCTGCCGATTAGAACGGAACGGCACAATCCTCATTCCATCGCCACCCTGCGCCGCCAGATCGCAACCCACCTGGCTCGCTCTCTACCCAGGTGTCCGTGCTGCCTACGCAAATTCTTATAACACAGTAGTACTAGCTAGGAGGCGCTGCCAGCGTTTCCCTTATTCAGAGAAAAGTGTTGCAGTTCTCTAATTAGTCCTTTTGATCGGCCGCGCCCCCGTAACCGGCTTGGCAGCCTTCCGAGGTTTGCCGTCATGGGCCTTGCCGCAACTCGGGCATGATGTAACCTTGGCATTCTTTTCGGCCATTTCGTGGAGGAAGGCGGAAAACGTCTGACCACAGTGCTCGCATAAAAGATCAATCTGCTCATCGCCCATATTTGTTCTCGTCACACCGCCGCATCTGATTTGCCGAGCCCTTCGGTGCCGGGCTCCTACCGCTCTATTCTAAGCCACCGTCAGGCAACAAGCCCCCACGCGCGTCTCATAGAATGAACCGTTTCCCAACGTCGCGAACAGGCGAGAAGGGTGTACTATGGTGCCGTTTTCGAGATCAAAAGGAGATTCGGATAGCCCAACTCATTGCGGAGGAAAACACCATGAAACACCTCATGATTGCTCTCGCGCTAACCCTGTGCGCGATCCCGGCGACCGCCCAAGGGAGCAGGTTCAACGTGAATTGCGACAAAGGCGAAAGAATCAACAAACTTCTGAATACGATCGCCAAAGCCGGCGCACAGCCTCCGGTGACGATCAATGTCTCGGGGACTTGCAAGGAGAGTGTTTTGATTCAGAATTTTGACCGGCTGACGCTGATCACCAAAACCGGGGCCGTGATCATCGGGCCCTCCAAAGACGTGAATGCGGCGGTCACTGTCGCCAACTCGGGTTTTGTAACGCTGCAAGGATTTCTTATCCAGAAAGGATTGAATGGCGTCGCTTGCGCCGAGAACAGCGTTTGTAACCTCACCGGGCTTACGGTGGAGAACGCCACGAGTGCAGGTGTCGCGTTCGCGCGATCCGAAGGAGTTCTTGATTCCAATATCTTCCAGAACAACGGGTTCCGTGGGCTCAATGTGGCGAATGGTTCGAAGGTGCTGGTCTTAGGTGGCACGAGCCAGGGGAATGCCGATGCCGGAGTGGCTGTCGTGTCCGGCAGCGAGTTGTTCATGCAGAATGTCACAGTTCAAAACAATGCTGGGGATGGCGTTCGTGCGCTGCTGGGTTCGTCGGTGCGGCTGGACGACAACACGATCAGCGGCAACGGCGGCAACGGTATCAGTCTGTTTGCCCAATCCAATGGCTCTCTGGAGCAGATAACCACCGGCAATGTGGTTACAGGCAATGCGGGTAACGGAGTCTGGCTGTCGGATTTGTCGTTTGCCCGCTTCCTGAACGCAAACAATGTGAGCGGAAACCTCACCCAGCCTGACGTAACGTGTGTCCCCCAGTTCTCGGCGACGCGAGGCGCAGGAACGGTGGGCGGCACCACCGATTGCTTCGAACCAGGTGCGGCAAAAGCGGGGCGCGACCCGGACGCCCGATAGTCCAGTTAGAGGTTGTGCGGGCGGGTGGGCCGGGCTTTCTCCTCGATCCCTACTCTCGCGGGTGCCTCTTCCAAGCTCTGCTTGGGCGGGTGTGTTCGTACGTGTGCAACTCTGTCAGGTAACACGCCGCCGCGCGTCCCATAGAATAACAGCAGCATGCCTCTCGGTCTCTACATCTCCGTCCCCTTCTGCCGGACCAAGTGCAGCTACTGCAACTTCGCTTCCGACGTGTTCTCGAAGTCGGCTTACGAAAATTACGTTGCCCGCGTGCTGGAAGATATCGGCAACTCGCGCCAGCTTGCGTCCGAGCTGGGATGTGCGCTCGAGGAAACCGCCGACTCCATTTATCTCGGCGGAGGAACTCCGTCGATCCTCGATGCCCCGCAGTTACTGCGCATCTTCGCCGCCCTGCGCGGTCAATTTGCAATTACGCCCGATGCCGAGATCACGGTCGAATGCGCTCCGGGCACGCTTACTCCCGCTCTCATCGAAACCTTGCTGCAATGCGGCGTGAACCG
>JADGNP010000581.1 GCA_017883425.1 Candidatus Sulfotelmatobacter sp.
GCTGCATCGCCGATCCAGACTTCATGTCCCAGACCATCCAGCAGATCTTCGAACCATTGCGTGTTGCCGCACGCCTCAAAGCCAACTCGCGCCGGCGCCGGAAGCCGACGATAAAATCGCTCCGCCTCTCCGTTGCCGTTCTCCAACTTCTCCTCCCGGATCTCTCCGGTCGCAGAATCAAAAACTGCTACTTGTTGCCAACCCGGATGAAAATCACACCCTACAATGATCATGAAGGCTTCTCCTGACCCGGATGCTCTTGTCCTCAACAAGAAACATACAGGTCGCCAGAAGTCTTCGTCCTTATCCCATCAATTTTTCGCTCGTAATCGCCTCACTTACTCTCGACCCACTTAGAAACAGTTCGGTGCTTCTCAGAAGCGCGCTTATCGGGACCGATCTGGAGGCATTACTTCCGGATTGCCCGTGATCCAGGCGTTTGGCTGGCTAGTGACTTAAGTCATAGCCAGACGGGTGACGCAACGTGTAAGGTCCACATTTGACGCACGGATCTGCCTTGTCCCAAGGGACGGCACCGTCAAAATATGACACGTTTCGATTGCAGACCATCGCTGGACGCGCTAGCAGAAAGCGAACACCCATTTCGCAAACTTGTAGAAGCGTTGCCTGACGCCATTCTTATTCACAGCGACGAGAAAATCGTCTTTGTGAATCCCTTCTGCGCGGGATTGCTCGCTGCCGATGGATCAGAGCAACTACTCGGAAAGGGCATTTCCGAGATTGTTTCTCCCGAAGATCTGCCTGCCATAAGAAGTCGAATACGAAATTGTTACTTGACCGGATTGGCTTCTCCTCCCATGGAGTCCACACTGATCGCGTGCGATGGTTCGTCGGTGGAAATCGAAGCCGTGGCCATTCCAGTTACCTGGAACGGCTGTCCTGCAATCGAGGTGGTTCTGCGCGATATCAGGGGCCGAAAAAGGGCCGAGCAGGCTGCTCACGAGTGGCAGCAACGCTTGGAGTTGGCTGCGAAAGGTGGCTTGCGTATTGGGTTGTGGGACTGGGACGTCGCGGCGAACACGGTGACTTGGTCGGATGAAACCTATCGCCAGTTCGGATTCACGAGAGATACATTTTCTGGCCACGTCGATGAGGCAGTGACGCGGATTCACCCAGAAGACTTGCCCGGAGTCGAGGATGCCATACGGAGTGTGTTGGCCGGAGCCGGAGAATACTCAGCCCAGTATCGACTGCTACGGCCGGATGGCAGCACTTGCTGGATTGATGCACATGGCTTGATGGTTCGTAATGGCTCGCCCCACATGATTGGCGTAGGCGTTGATATCACGGAACGTCGAAACCTAGAGGAGCAATTCCGTCAGGCGCAGAAGATGGAAGCTGTCGGGCTGTTGGCGGGAGGAATTTCCCATGACTTTAATAATCTCCTGAGTATCATTCTCGGAAATTCTGATCTACTCCTCGCAACCGCCCAGTCCAGCGCCCAGCAGCATTATGCGGAGGAGATCCAACGAGCGGGTCGGCGCGCCGCTCAACTGACGCGGCAGTTGCTGGCCTTCAGCCGCAAACAAGTGCTCTATCCGACTGTGCTGGACCTGAATTCGATTGTTCGCGATCTTGGCAAGATCTTGCAACGCATGATCGGCGAAGACGTGCAGATTATGACCGACTTGGCAGCGGACCTGGGTTCCATCCGTGATGATCGCGGACAGATCGAACATATCCTGATGAACCTAGCCACGAATGCACGCGACGCCATGCCCAACGGTGGTCGGTTCACAATTCGAACTCGGAATGCAGAGTTGGGTCTTCAGCACGCGGCGCGCTATCCCGACGTTAGGCCGGGAAAGTATATTCGCCTCTCGGTGAGCGACACCGGGGTAGGGATGAGCGAAGAGGTACGAGTCCGCGTTTTCGAGCCTTTCTTCACTACCAAGCCATTGGGACGAGGCACTGGACTGGGATTGGCGACGGTCTACGGCATGGTCAAGCACAGTAACGGGTATATATGGGTTTCAAGTGAACCTAATTCCGGCGCCACCTTTGACATTTGTCTGCCACGCGTTAACGAAAAGGTACCGCCATTACTTTCCGACTCAGAAGTCCGGGGGAAGTACCCGAGAGGCGCAGAAACCATTCTGCTGTTGGAAGATGAAGAAGCTCTGCGCCTGGTTTTCTGCGAGTTTCTCAAGGCCGGTGGCTACCATGTCCTGCAAGCCGCCCGGGGTGACGAGGCCATCGATTTGGCAGCGCAGTACCATCGAGCTATTCCCCTTATGATTAGCGACATAGTGCTTCCTGATAGGGATGGACCTTCAGTTGTGGCCAAGGTACAGAAGATCCATCCGGAAACAAAATCTTTATACGTTTCGGGATATGCTGAGCGCCCAGTCGTGCAAGACCTCGTTTCTCATGGCGCTACGCTGATGCAAAAGCCGGTATCACGAAGAGATCTGCTGGAAAAGGTGGACGAATTGCTCCATTCTAGCACCACGTCACCTCGCTAAGCTCTCTACCAACATCCTGAATTACCCTCGAAACGAGAGTGCCGCAGCGGCCCTCCAACTCATCAACAGTAGTGTCCGGCTATAAGTCGAACAGGATGAATTGGTTAGCGTAATCGAGTAAATCAGATTGGGAGTTGCTGTTCTGAAGTGCCCGTAAAATGGGCGTTTTCTCGAAAAGAGTAACACTGAGAATCTGTAGAATCTGGTAAAGACTGGCTTCCAGCTTCAACCGCTTGCGCACGATCGCCACCAGAACATAAATCGACACTGCGATCCAAATTTGAGTCTTCACCGCGTTCTCGCTGGTGCCGTAAAAGGCCTTGATCCGCAGATGCTGCTTGATCCATTTGAAGAACAACTCCACCTGCCAGCGTTGCCTGTAGAGGTCAGCGATAGTCCGCGCCGGAAGCGTAAAGTTGTTGGTCAGAAACTTCAGGCGCTTGCTCCTCTCCGCGTCGAAGTAGCTCACCTTCCGTAGCGTGTCGGGATATGCCGTGGCGGATTGCAGGGAGGACAAAATTACGGTTTGATCCGAGAGCACGCCCGTACTCTTATCCACCGGATGCGAGTAGCGCCGCTGCAGCAGCACGTTCGACTTGGTGCGCACGACAAAGAAGGCCGAACTGAGCGTAAAGACGAAGAGCCGCTGAAAGTCGATGTAGGCCCGATCCATCACGTAGAAGGCCCCAGCCTCCGGCATAATCTCGTCGAGGATGTTCACATCATGCACGGCCCCGCTGGTGACGCGGATAAACGTGGGGATGTTGCCGTGCAGATCCAGCAAGGTATGCATCTTGACGGCGGCCTTGCGTTGGCGAAACTTCGCCCATGGAAACAGCGACAAGCACAGATCAATGGTGGTGGAGTCGAGTGCATACAAGCTCTGATCCAGATCGACGCCCATCAGATCACAGGCGTGCAACGGCCGGGCGATCGTAATCAACACCTGCGCAAAATCGGCGAAGATACGCCAGTCGTGGGATTCGTTCGCGTCGGCCAAAGTCGAGCGCGAGACTTTGCCGCGGAATCCCATGTGATACAGCTTGCTTTGTAGAGCACGCAGGCA
>JADGNP010000582.1 GCA_017883425.1 Candidatus Sulfotelmatobacter sp.
TGGTGACCCTGGAAAGTACCGTCTCCATTCCCCAGCAGGATCGAGATCTCGCTCTGGAACGGATCCACTGTCGCTATATCAATCTTGCCGTCCCCATTGAAATCGCCAACCAGGACTGCGCTGGGGTGCCCCGGAGCGGGGTACTCCACATGCGCCGCGAAGGTTCCATCTCCCACTCCCAGCAGCACGGAGACACTGTTATTACCGGTGGCGACCGCCAGGTCGGCCTTGCCGTCCCTGTTAAAATCCGCCGTCGCCACATCTTGCGGAGTAAGATCCGTGGCGTAATCCAGCTTGCCGAAAGCTACCGTGTAACCGCCCTTCACCACCTGGAAATATGCCACGTTCGAGAGGCCGCCGCCGGGCGCGGGATTGGAAACCGTTACCGATGCTGTCCCAGCCGTCGCAATATCAGTCGCGGTAATGGAAGCCGTCAGCTGCGTGCTCTTCACAAACGTTGTGGTTCGGGCATTGCCGTTCCAGTTCACCACCGCACCGGAAACAAACCCCGTGCCATTCACGGTCAATGTGAATGCGGCTGCGCCGGGCGCTTTCTGTCCCGGCACCAAGGGAGCGTTAATCAGCGGAAGGGCATTTGTAGCCAGCGCTGAAGAACCCAGCGCCAACACCATCACCACGATCACGATTAGGGTCAAAGAATTGTTGAGGCGATGTGAGATGGTTCCCTCACGCAGGGTTGTCGCGGCGGGCTGTCGGCAGGTATTCACTGTGTATCTCCCTCTACTTATTTCGTTTTGCGCAGGTTAAGTCGGAGCCCTCAAATGCACGCTCGGCGGGCGGGGGATGGGACAAGAACCGAGTCGAGAGACTCAAGTGTCGCCGCCTTCATCTACGCTGTCAAGATGAAGGAACTTGCATATAGAGCCTTTCGTCTGGAGAAGAATATCGCTGCAATTCGTCCTTGCCGCTGACTATTCTGCCCTGCAAATGCTTGAGGATTCGGCTAGTTGTTGAATGACCGGATCGCACTCGTCGCCAGGTTTTCAGCTAAATCTTTACAATTAAGAGATGAGAAATTGACTGCCTTGCAACCTTCGCGGATGCCGCAAAGTCAGTAGTGGATCGCATCCCGGCAAGAGATTCGGTGGCCCGCCCAGCCAACTGAAGCACCTCCCCGGAGCGGGCACAGTGGAGGCGATCACGCTGAGATCAAAGTATTTAGGTCTCTTGGTATACAAACCGCGCAACTTCCGGCCGACGCCGGGGTTATGATCCAGTATTCGCTCGGGTAGTTATTTGAACCAAATCGAGGAAAAACAACGATGTCGAAGAGCCCCTCCCCCCCATCGACCTGCAACACGTTCCTCAAGTTTCTGCGTCTTACCCTCCCGCTGCTCACGCTGGCCGCCACCATCGCTTGCGGCGGTGTGAGTAACACTCCTAATACTAACCATCCTCCTCCTCCTCCGGGCGCGGACTGCGCACTCCCGGTCCCGCTCAAGACTTCTCCTAAAGCGCAAGGCGGGGTTGGGAAATCAGTTCCCAACACTTTCATGGACCTGCACATGGGTAGCAGCAATCTGCCTTGGCCCACCGTTCCGTTCGGTGGCCTCCGCCTCTGGGATACGGCCACGGGCTGGGCGCAGATTCAAACCACGCAGAACGGTCAACCGGATTGGAGCAATCTGGATGGCTTCGTCTCGGCGTCTCAGGCGCACGGCGTGGACCTGCTCTATGACCTGGCCCGAACTCCGGCGTGGGCCTCAAGTAACCCAACGGATAGCAGTTGCGCCTATAGCACCTCCGCCGAAGGCGGTCCAGGACAATGCGCTCCCCCCGCCGATCTTAACTCCGACGGAGGCGGCACCAACCAGGACTGGATTAACTGGGTGACGGCGGTGGCCACTCGCTACAAGGGTCAGATCAAGTACTACGAAATCTGGAACGAGTGGAATGCCACGCTTTTTTGGAAGGGCACTCCGCAGCAATTGGTGCGGATGGAGCAGGACGCACGCTGCGTCGTGGAAGGACCGCCTTCCGGCCTGTCGTGCAATCCCAACAGCACCTTCACGCAAACGGCGATTGATCCGAGCGCTCGAATCATCACTCCCTCACCGGTCGGATCGGCTTCCACGCTCTCTGCCGTCCAGGACAATCTCAATACCTACTTCGGTACTACGGTTGGCGGCCATCCCGGCGGCACCTTCGCTGACATTATTGGCTTTCACGGCTACGTTTCCACAGGCAAAAGTGGCACCTGCCCGATAGCCGAAGATGTAATCACGGTGATTGATGACATGAACAGCGCCATCGTGAGCGCCGGGGAAACCGGCAAGCCCTGGTTCGACACCGAAGACGGTTGGAGCAAGGCGAATGACGAAAACTTTCTCGACCAGGACCGGCAAGCCGCGTTCCTGGCGCGATATTCCTTGCTGCAGCGGTCCATGGGTGTCGAGCGCGGGTACTGGTATCGGTGGGACAGTACACAAAACTATGGCGGCGCCCTCTGGACATCATCCGGCGGTCCGATTGAAGCCGTCACCGCCTGGGATGAAGTTTCCAAGTGGATGGTGGGAGCTACTCTGAGCAGCGCCTGCACTGTGAATGGCACGGTCTGGTCGTGTGGATTCACGCGCTCGGGCGGATACCAGGCCGTGGCGGTCTGGAACTCCGCGCAGGACTGCCTTAACGGTAATTGCCCAACCATCGCTTTCAGTGTTCCCGCGGGCGGCTATACCAAGTACCGCGACCTGACGGGCACTGAAACAACCATCAGTGGCGGGTCCGTTCCCATCGGCGCCAAGCCCATCCTGATCGAAACAGGTTCATTGCCGTAAGAGTATATGGAGTTGCAGGAAAGAAAAGAGCGGCCATCTCGGCCGCTCTTGTTTTTCGCCTGCACGTCTTATTTCTAAAAGTCAACTCCCGGCGAATCACAAACAAATCACGTTCCGCATCACTTCAAACCATTAGCGTTGGTCAAGGTGTAGATATCGGAAGAGGGATTCAGCGGATTCGTACTGCTGGATCCGCCGACAGTAATCATCTCGTTCACGCTCGAATCGTACAACGAACTGGGGAAGCGGCGGGGTTGTCCGGAGATGCTCTGGCTCCAGGTGGCTGTGCCGTTGTGCCCGTTGGCGCCGGACAGAACCCAGACATCGCTGAGAATTCTGCCCCCGCTGTAACCGCCATAAATCGTCATACGATCATTTTGCGAGTCGTAGATCGCGGAGTGGCCAGATCGTGCGGACGGTCCCTGATTGGATGGACTCAGCTGCGTCCATTTGGGAGTGCCCCCAGTTCCATTCGCGTTCGACAGCACCCAGATGTCCCTAAACTGTTGGGTCCCGCCAGCGTCGCCCCCGAATACAATCAGAGAGTTGGTTGCGGAATCATAGACTGCGCTGCTGCTTTCCCGGTCGCTCGGGCCTGCTCCCGAAGGCACAAGCTGAGTCCAACTGGGCAGCACATTCACATCGTTGGCATTCTTCAGAATCCAGACATCGTTGTAGTAGGTGGTCTGGCAGTTATAGCCACCGAAAATGATCAGAGTGTTGGTGACGGAATCGTACACGGAGGTAT
>JADGNP010000583.1 GCA_017883425.1 Candidatus Sulfotelmatobacter sp.
CCTATAGCCTGGCCCGGACCCGACCGTGAAGCGGGACCCCGGCACCAGGTTTATCAGATGTGATGACACATCGGACCGATAGATTCCGCCATGCCTGAAAAAACGCATTACGAGGGCCCTCGCATTTTTGAACCGCTCGGCAAATGAAAGGAGTCGGCGACAGAACCTCATAGTGAACTCTCGGTACGGCCCACCCCAACCTCGGGGCCGACCAACGGGAGGCGGTACGGCGGACCCGTTTGGGAATGGTCTGACCATCCCATCGGACCGATAGATTCCGCATGCCTCCCCAAACGCATTCCGGGAAGACTCCTGGATTCCCGGAACCTGAGGCAGCGGAGTGGCGGGGAAGGAATCGGCGTAAACTCTCTTGTGACGATTACAATCCGGCCCACGTAGAATCCGGTCGTTTGGAGAGTTTCCCTGTACAGGGCGCCTTTTGACTTCGCGCCACCTCCGCAGCCCGGACTGAGCATTCCGTATCATTCCGTGGTGCCCTTCCGGCGCCCGGACTCCGCTGCGACTTGCCACACCTTCGGTCCCTTCTTCAGATCGAAATTCTTCCCCCAGTCGCTACCCCGCTGGCCGGTACGGCGCGGCTTTGCCGCCTTCACCGGCGGCGAGGCTTTGGGCCGATCCGCCACGTCGCACACGGTCACCGGCAAGTACCGTTCGCCATACCGCACCGCCAGCGATCCATCCAGCCGTTTTTCTACCCGCACGTTGGCTCTACGCAATCCACTGACGATCGCCGCCCGGTCGATCTGATACAGCTCGGCATCGAAGCGGATGGTGTAATTGTTCCCCACCTGCCGCGTTTCCACATGGCTCAAAGAGGCCGCCAGATTGTGGCTCTTGTCCAGCGGACGATGCGCATCGTCGGGGTTGGACGGTTCCACCGTCAACTCCCGCTCCCACCACACCATATAGTCCTGCTCGAGGTATTGGTTCGCCTCTTCAAGGGTCTTCACGCCCGCTACCCGCATCCCTTTCACCAGGCGATCTTGTGCCGTTTGGAAATTCCTCTCTACTCGTCCCTTCGCCTGGGGAGAATGCGCGGCAATCCAGGTGATCCCCAGCTCCCGTAACCCGCGCCCAATCTGTGTCGGCGGCATCTCCACAGGGTCTTTATCCACCCCAGGCTCATCCTTTTTACGCTTCTCCGCCGTCTGAAACATACTCGCCTTGTCCATATAAAACGCTACCGGCCGACCGAACTTCTCCAGGTAGCTCCACAGCAGCTTCATGTTCTCTTCGCTCGTGTCGTGGCGCACGAACCGCGCAAATAGCCGGCTCGTCGCGTCGTCGATCATGGCGATCAGGTACAGCTTCTCTCCCCGCCCCTCCAGCCAGTCGTGCTCGCTGGTGTCCCACTGCACCAGTTCTCCATAGCGGCTCCGCCGCGGCCGCCAAACGTGCACCTGCTCCAGCTTCTCTGCCTTGGCCCGCCACAACTTCCCCTGGATCATCCATTGCCGCACCGTCTCTTTGCTCGCCTCGATCCCGTGTTTCTTCCGCAGATATTCCGCCGCCAGCGTGGGCCCGAACCCCCGGTACACGTCGGCCGAGAGGATCTTCACGACCTCGCGCTCGATGGCTTCATCGATCCGCCGGTTCGACGGCTTTCCGCGCAGCCCGTGGATCACGGCTTTGTCGCCTCGTTTCTTCAATGCGTAAAGCAGTCGCTTCACCTGCCGAGTGCTTAACCCCAGTTCCTCGGCAGCCGCGCGCTGCGTAATCAGCTTCTTCTTGGCTTTCTTCAATGTCACCAAGCGGTCCCTATCGGCTTGCGTCATCAGTAGCTGTCCTTCTTCCATCCCCAAAGCTTGGGGCTGTCAAGAGGACATTTCTACCCTGATCCGTCGATAAGAAGCGTTCGAGGTGGGGGGCGGTAGATTGACGGCACTGCCGAGGCCCGTGGATCAAGGTGGGGAGAGCGACGCTCGGCGAAATACTTGTGCATTCTTTTCGCACCGGCGGGGTGAATGGGACCGGTAAAATGAATGAGTGCCCAAGTCCACCAAGCCCTCCCCCACCGAGTCCCCACTGCTGTTTGAGGTTGATCCCGAGCCGCTGCCGGAGATCCTGACGGCGCTAGGCGGCGTGCCGCTGGTGGTGCAAGCGTTCCGATCCCTGGGTTTGCCGGCCTTGGTGAAGGAGCACGTGCGGATCAAGGAACGGCAGCGCGGCTACGACGAAGCGACCTTGGTGGAGAGTTTCGTGATCCTCAACGCAGTGGGCGGCGAGTGCATCGATGACTTCGTGCGTCTGCGCGAAGATGCCGGGCTGAGCGAAATGGTGGGACACCAGATGCCGTCTCCTTCTGTGGCGCGCAAGTTCCTCTACGAGTTTCACGAGGAAGCCAAGATCGAGGAGGCCAAGCAGCGGCGGACGCCGGAGCAGATCGCTTATATACCGGAAGAAACGGAAGCGCTGGTGGGATTAGGGCTGGTCAATCGCGAACTGGTGCGGGAGTTGGGGCGGCGCTGTCCAGACCAGCGAATCGCCACCGTGGATCAGGATGCCACGATCATCGAGAGCCGGAAGCAGGAAGCCTTGCGAGCCTACGAGGGAGAGCGGGGCTATCAGCCGATGTTGGCGGTATGGGCAGAGATGAATGTGGTGTTGGCGGATGAGTTTCGGGACGGGAATGTGCCGGCGATGATGGCGCCGCTGACGGTGGCGAAACAGGCGTTCGCGGCGCTGCCGGAAACGGTGACGGAATATTATTATCGGGGCGATTCGGCGAGCCACGAAAGCCGTTTGATCAATTGGCTGCGGGACGAAGAGAGGGAGGGCGGTCCGCGGGGATTCATCGGGTTTGGCATCAGCGCGCGGATGAGCGAGGCGTTGCACAAGGCGATCTTGAAGATACCCGAGCAGGGGTGGGAAGCCTACGGGGAAGCGCATGCCAGAGAGATACGCGAATGCGCGGAGGTGAGCTTTGTGCCGGGGGAGAAAACGGAGCACAAAGATACGCAGCCGTTACGGTATGTGGCGATTCGGATACGGCAGCGGCAGGAGACCTTGTTTGAGGATGGCAGCAAGGTGAAGCACTTTGCGGTGGTGACGAACATTGGGGAATGGAAAGCGGGGCGTTTGATTCAATGGCATCGGGAGAAGGCGGGGACGGTGGAAGGAGTGCACGATGTAGTCAAGAACGAGTTGGCCGGCGGGGTGATGCCGTGTAAGTATTTCGGGGCGAACGCGGCGTGGCTGCGGCTGGCGGTGATTTCGCACAACGTGATGACGGCGCTGAAGCGTCTGGCTCTGCCGGCGGATTTGTTGACGGCGCGTCCGAAGCGACTGCGCTTTCTGATTTTTAATACGCCGGGACGGCTGGTGCATCATGCGCGGAGAACCGTGCTGCGGTTGGCCACCACCGCGCAGCGCATCATCGACTGGCTGGAAGCGGCGAAGTTGCTGCCCATCGCCGCCTGAGCCGGGGGATATTTCCACACTTTTCGCCTTATCGACGGATTTGCACGCCCCGTTTCGGAAAACCGTAAAAAAACCGCGCTCGGATGCCCAGCGAACCGGGGCGG
>JADGNP010000126.1 GCA_017883425.1 Candidatus Sulfotelmatobacter sp.
GGAGCTGTTCACCGACGACGGAAAGCGCATTCTCGATTTCCTCTCCGGATACTGTGTTCACAATGTCGGCCACAACCATCCGGGTGTAGTCCGCGCACTGCAGAGTGAATTGCAGCGGTGCGGTCCGGCGATGGTTCAGACGCACGTCGCGGATCTTGCCGGGGAACTGGCTGAGAAGTTGTGCGAGCGGGCGGGTGGCCGTCTGGCAAAGGCTTTCTTCGCTTCTTCCGGAAGCGAGGGCGTGGAAGCGGCCATTAAGTTCGCGCGGGCCCATACGCGGCGCGCGGGCATACTCTCTGCCGAACATGCGTTCCACGGGCTAACCTGCGGGGCGCTGTCGCTGATGAGCGACAAGTTCTGGAGCGAGGGTTTTGGGCCGCTTCTCCCGGAAACATCCGCGATCCCGTTCGGCAGTCTCGAAGCACTGGAACGCGCACTGAAGACCAAGCGCTTTGCCGCGTTTATCGTGGAGCCGATTCAATCGGAGGGTGGGGTCCGCGTCCCGGATGCAGACTACCTGCGGAGCGCAGAATCGTTGTGCCGGCGCTACGGCACGCTGTTCGTGCTCGACGAAGTGCAGACCGGAATGTACCGCACCGGGCCTTTTCTGGCCGCACACCACTTCGGAGTCGACCCTGACATGGTGATCCTGGCGAAGGCTCTGAGTGGAGGCCTAGTGCCCTGCGGCGCGGTGCTGATGTCGGATGCCGTGTGCGATTCGGTTTATTCGTCATTGCCGCGGGCATTTGTACATACGTCCACGTTCAGCGAAAACAGCCTGGCCATGCGGGCGGCGCTGGCAACCCTTGAGGTTCTGGAGAACGAAGAACTGGGCCAGCGCTCGATCGCAGCCGGCAACTATTTGCAGGCCCGACTGACCCAGGCACTCCGCGACTTTGAAATGGTAAAAGAAGTCCGCGGGGTGGGATTGCTGATGGGCATTGAATTTCAGGCTCCGAGCCACCTTCGCCTGCGCATTCCGTATCAGGCTTTCGGGGCCGTTCATCCGGCCATGTTCGGCCAGATTATAGTGATGCGTCTGTTTCGCGATTCCGGATTCCTGACGCAAATCTGCGGAAACAACTTCATGGTTCTGAAAGTAGCTCCGCCACTGGTGGTAACGGACTCGCAACTCGACGCGTTCGTGCTGGCGATTCGGGACGTGGTGGAACTCGCCCATTCGCCTGGAGCGTTTTGGTCTGAGGCTCTGGGACTGGCGCGGCGGGCTTTTCGCGGGTAGGCTTTAACTTGCACGCCCCCAGCCGATTTAACAAATGGGTGACAATTCGGCCTCATAGCATTGAGAAAATACGCTAAACGGTACGCAATACGCGGGTACAACCGCAAACAGCGCCCGATCATCTAAGTCTGCAAGCCACGATGTCCGGCAGGTGATGGCGCTGACTCCGTGCCGGGATCAGGATCCACACAACGATGAAAATTGCCAGCGTCGCGAGCGCCTTCCCCAAGCATTACTATTCTCAGAAATTCCTGCTGGAAAAACTGCAGGAATACTGGGGCGACCAGTTGAGGAATCCGCAGATGTTGGCGCGGCTTCATCGGAACGTCACCGTCGAAGGCCGCCATCTGGTGATGCCCCCTGAGAAGTACTCCGCGATCACAACCTGGGGCCAGGCGAATGACATCTGGATTCAGTGCGCTCAGGAACTGGGAGAACAAGCGCTGTGCCGCGCCCTGCACCACGCCGGGCTCGAGCCCAGTGAACTGGGTGCGCTTTTCTTTACCTCGGTCACTGGTATCTCGAGCCCCTCAATCGATGCCCTGCTGATCAACCGCATGGGGCTGCCGGCAAATATTCGGCGTGTGCCAATTTTTGGACTGGGGTGCGTAGCGGGAGCGGCAGGAATTGCGATGGCGGCGGATTATGTGCGCGCCTATCCCTCGAAAGCGGCCGCGCTGGTGTCGGTGGAGCTTTGCTCCCTGACCATTCAACGGGATGATCTTTCGGTGGCCAATCTGATTTCCTCGGGACTGTTTGCGGATGGCTCGGCAGCGGTCATTGTTACGGGCGACGATCTGCCTGCGACTGGACCCGAGATTGTGGCGACTCGATCTGTCTTCTATCCCGACACCGAAGAGATGATGGGATGGAACGTAACCGAGAAGGGGTTTCGCATCACGCTCTCGCCGGAAGTGCCGGTGCTGATTCGCGAGCACCTGGGGCACGACGTGGACGCGTTTCTCGCCGACCACGGACACAAGCGCAGCGACATCGGAAGTTGGGTGCTGCACACCGGCGGCCCCAAGGTGCTGGAGGCAACAGCAGAAGCGCTCGATCTGCACGACGGGCAACTCGACGCTTCCTGGGATTGCCTGAAAAAAGTCGGGAACCTTTCTTCCGCGTCCGTTTTGGTGGTGCTGGAAGATGTCATGAAGAACCGGCGTCCGGAGCCGGGCACGCTGGGCGTGCTTGCGGCGATGGGTCCGGGATTCTGTTCCGAACTTCTACTTTTACAGTGGTGAGGTTAGCAGTTGCTGAATTCGACTGATGTATTCGTAATTGGTGGTGGTCCCGCCGGACTGGCGGCGGCCATTGCGGCGCGCCAGCAGGGGTTTCGCGTCGTCGTGGCCGATGGCGCACAGGTGCCGATTGACAAACCCTGCGGCGAAGGCCTGATGCCCGATGGAGTTGCGGCGCTCGAAAAGCTGGGGATCTCGGTCGACGCGGAGAGTTCTTACGCTTTCCGCGGCATTCGTTTTCTCAGCGCCGGACTTGCGGTCGATGCACCGTTCCCCCATGGGGCCTCAGGCATGGGTGTGCGGCGAACCGTGTTGCACCGGCTCATCGCGGATCGCGCCGCCAGCCTGGGGATCGATTTCTTGTGGCAAACACCCGTTACCGGTATTTCGGCGGATGGAGTTCAGCTGGGAAGCCGCAAGGTGAGCGCCCGATGGATTATCGGAGCCGACGGCGGCAGTTCGCGAGTGCGGCGCTGGGCCAGGCTCGATGCTTTTCACAAAAGAGATTGCCGCTACGCGTTTCGGCAACATTATCGCGTGGCGCCGTGGACGGACCGCATGGAACTCCACTGGGGCCGGCACGGAGAAATTTACGTCACGCCGGTTTCGAAAGATCAAGTATGCGTAGCGCTGATCTCTCGCGATCCTAAATTGCGGCTGACCGAGGCCCTGCAGCGCTTCCCGGAATTGCAGTCCCGGCTCGAGGGCGCTGAGGTTTCGTCCGCCGAGAAGGGCGCCCTGACTGCCACCTGCAAGTTGAAGCACGTGAGCCGCGGAAACGTCGCTCTGATCGGAGATGCCTCCGGCACAGTCGATGCCATTACGGGCGAGGGACTCTGCCTCGCTTTCAGCCAGGCGATGGTGTTGGCGGATTGTCTGCGTACGGGAGATCTGGCTCGTTATGAGCATGAGCATCGCCGGCTTGCTCTGCGGCCGCTTCTGATGGCCCGGTTGATGCTCTTGCTCGATGAGCGTCCCCGCCTGCAACGTCGCACATTGCAGGCCTTCCAGAAACGCCCGAAAGTTTTCCAGCGATTGCTGGAGTTGCATGTGGGAGTGCTGTCGCCCCTGCACCTTGCGTTGGATGGTCTGACTCTGGGATGGGGGCTGTTAACCGCATAACGTCATGAACGCCACCACTCGTAAGGCTTACAAGCATGTTCCCGGATATTGGTTGGCGGTTCTAACTCTGCTAGCCGCTCTTGCCGTTTCAGCGGCCGCCCAGGATACGGCGTTCCAGCTTGATCCCGCGCAAACCTCGGTCAAGTTCACTCTGGGCGATATCCTCCACACGGTGCGCGGAACCTTTCATTTGAAGCGCGGAGCCTTACAGTTCGAGCCGGCTTCGGGTAAGATCTCCGGCGAGATCGTGGTCGATGCCGCCAGCGGCGAGAGCGGCAGCGGCATGCGCGACCGCAAGATGCATAAGGAAGTTCTGGAGAGCAACCGCTATCCTGACATCGCTTTTCATCCGGACCGAATCGAAGGCCCCGTCGCGAATCAGGGAAAGTCATCGGTCAAGATTCACGGCATGTTCAGCATCCACGGGGTCGACCACGAGATCACGGTGCCGGCCGAGGTCGATAGGTCTACAGACCATTGGAGCGCGACGGTTCACTTCACGGTTCCCTATGCGAAGTGGGGAATGAAGAATCCGAGCACGTTATTCTTGCGAGTAAACGATTCGGTAGAGATCGATCTGGTGGCGGCCGGAAACGTAGCGAAACCGTCTACCGTTAGTTCTACTCAATAGCCATCCTGCGGGACAATTCCTTTTCCTTCTGTGCACTCATAACACCGGCCCGCGGCAAGATTCTTGTATTCCTCCGTTCGTCCGCTCGGCCAATCGATGACCACACGTTCGATTCGTTCTCGCTTTTCCAACCCAAAGGTCACGGGAAGTTCACACTGCGACAAGTAACTGGAGCCGCCTTTCACCAGCCGAGACTGCGTCAAACCGCCGGCAAAGACCCGCACCGTCGCGCCGATCCCGTCGCGGTTTGACTTGGTCCCCATTAAACGAAAACGGATGCTGCGGTTCCCGGTCAGCTGATCGTTGCGATACAGATGCGCCGGTCCGTTGTTGGTGGTGAGCAGGAGATCAAGATCGCCGTCGCGATCAAAGTCGGCATAGGCAAGGCCGCGGCCAACTTTCGGCTGGTCGAAGTCTCCGCCAACTTCTGCCGCGACCTCGCGAAAGATTCCCTTGCCCCCATTCAGAAAGAGCTCGGGCGGCTGCGCATATCCCACGTTGCCACGAATGTTGCGCACGGTCTCGTCGATATGCCCGTTGGCCACGGCAAAGTCGAGCCAGCCATCCAGGTTGACATCCAGAAAAGCACAGCCAAACCCCAGGCTGTTTCTGGAGGCGATGCCCACTCCGGATTGCGGCGCGATGTCTTCGAAACTCTTGCCGCTCATACGGTAGAGTCCGATCATTTCGTTGTCGAAGTTCGTGATGGCGACTCCTGGCGTACCCGAGTTGTCGAAATCACCCACGTCGACTCCCATGCCCGCACGGGCCTTGCCTTCGCTGCTGAAAGCCAGTCCGGCCTCCACTGCTGAATCCTTGAATGTACCGTTGTGCTGGTTGCGATAAAGCTTGTTGGGCTGCGTGTCATTGGCCACGAGCAGATCGGGCCAGCCATCGTGATTGCCGTCGAACAACGCGACTCCCAGCGATTTGGAGCTGCTGTCGAAAATTCCGCTCGCCGCGGTGACATCTTCAAACGTGCCGTTGCCTCGATTGTGAAAGAGCCAGCACGTGGCTCCGCGATAGGCTTCCGGCGTGCAGTAGGACTTGTGCTTTCCGTCAAGGCTGCAGAACACGTCGTGTTCCGGCGACCACTTCACGTAGTTGCAGACAAAAAGATCGAGCAATCCATCGCGGTCGTAGTCGAACCACAAGGCTGAAGTACTGAATCCCTCGCGCTTTCCCAACCCACTGCTGTTCGTCACATCAACAAACGTGCCTTTCCCGGTATTGCGGAACAAGCGGTTCTGTCCCACGCACGTGATCAGAATGTCAGGGAAACCGTCGTTGTTGTAATCACCCACCGCCACGCCCATGCCGTACATTTCGACATCGAGTCCCGCGCGTGAAGTCACGTCGGTGAAAGTGCCATTGCCGTTGTTGTGATAAAGGCGCAGGGTGGAGCGGCGTTTCTTGTGGCCCGGCCAGTCGGTGCCGTTGATCAGCAGAATGTCCTGCCAGCCGTCACGATCGTAGTCCAGGAACGCGCATCCGGAGCCGAGAGTTTCGGGCAGGAACTTGCCGCCGAAAGCCCCGCTGTTGTGCTGGAACTGGATTCCCGCCTGGCTGGTCACATCGGTGAATCGAAAGCCCGGAGAAGGCGCAGCGCCCGTCTGCGCCGTCAGAGCCTGCAAGCGAGGCAACTGCGACCACGACGCCAGTCCCGCCATTCCCCATAGGAAAGACCTGCGATTCACGGAACGTTCACCAGCCCGGCGCGAATGGCATACACCACTAACTCCGCAGTTTTATGAATTCCCAGGGAGTTCATGATGTTCGCGCGGTGAACGGCGATGGTATTGGCACTGAGATCGAGTGCGGTCGCAATCTCCTTGTTCGACTTGCCGTCGACGATCATCTGCAACACTTCCAGCTCACGCTGTGTAAGTGCGGCGCTGCGCTCCCCCTTCAGAGCCGAGCGCTGCTCGACCTGCGGATCGAATACCGTTTCTCCGGCCGCCACCTTGCGGATGGCCGCTCCGAGTTCCAGGTCCATCGCGTTCTTGAGAATGTATCCCTTGGCCCCGGCCTCAATCGCCTGCCGCACCCAGGTACTCTCCGAATGCATGCTGAGCATGAGGACGGCAGTGTTTGGGGAATCTTCGATGATCTGCCGTGTGGCCTGCAGGCCGTTCATACCCGGCAGAGCGCAGTCCATCACCACCACCTGCGGATGAAGTTTTTTTGCCAGCTTGATGGATTCCTCGCCGTCGCCCGCTTCGCCGACGACTTCCATGTCGGACTCGTCTTCCAACATGCGGCGGAACCCGCGCCGCACCAGGCTGTGATCATCCACCAGCAACACTGTGATCTTCTTTTCCATAAGACTCCGCTTTCTCCCTGGGCACGGCTAGATGCACCCGGGTTCCACCTTCCGGCGGACGGGAAAAAACAATTCGCCCGCCCATCAACTCGGAACGCTCGCGCATCGCTACCAAGCCAATCCCACGCTTGTTCGGGCGCTCCGCGAACCCGACTCCATGATCTTCCACTTCCAATTCCAGCGCGTCTGACAAGAAACGCAAACGCACCCACGCCGCCTTGGCGCCGGAGTGCCGCGCCACATTGTTCAGCGCTTCCTGCAAGACGCGGTAGACGTGCACCCCGGCGCCGCCATCCACGGGAAACGCCACACCCTGCTTCTCATAGGATATGGCAATCCCGGTTTGTCTTTCTACGGTAGGGATGTACCAGTCGAGCGTGCTCTCCAATCCGGCCTCGTCCAGCATCACAGGATGCAGCGCCTGCGAGAGACTGCGAACGCTTTCCAACGTAGCCTGCACGATTTGAAGAACCTCTTTCAAATCCGTTCTCAGCGGCGACCCCTCTGGCGCGTGCGTTCCCGCGCGGCGCAGCATCGAGCCAACCGCAGTGAGGACCTGGCCAAATTCGTCGTGCAGTTCGCGCGAAATGTAACGCAGCGTGGATTCCTGGGTGGCAATCAGTTTCTGCGCCAGTTCGCTGCGGCGCTCGGAAACCTCGGCCAGGCGCGCGAACAACCGCCGGTTCCACCGAATTACCGAAAGACCGTTCAGCAGGATCGCCAGCAGGGTCGCGGCCAGAAAAACATAGACCTGCCGCTGCACCCGATCGTAGATCTGAACGATGCGCTGGCCGGCTTGCTCCTCGTTCTCGCTGTTCTGCACCAGCAACCGGGCCACGGCCGTGCTCAACGCCGCCTGCCGCTCCTGGAGTGAAAGCTGGATCTGCTCGCGCGCCTCTTTTTCCTTGCCCTCATGCGCGAGGGCGAAAACCCGGTCGACGGCATCCCAGAACTGGGTAAACGATCCTGTGAGAAACGCGCTCTGCTCGGGAGTTCGGCTGGCCGCGGCAAATCCCGCCTCCAGACGCATGGCGTCGTCCAGATCGGTCCGAATCCTCTGGAACTGCGCCGACCAGGCCGTCAGCGGATAGGGCTCATCACTGCTCACCATGTCGCGCATGGCTACCGCGAGCAGGTTGAGATCGTTCTGGATTCGCAGCAACTGCAGCGAATCCTTGCGGTCGCGGTCCACCAGTTCGGTCTGCAACTTCCGCAGACCAGTCACTTGCCACGTGATATAGGCCGAATACGCCACTACCGCGGACAGCGTGATGAGCAGGCCCAGCAACAGGCCCAGGGTCGGTGAACGGTCCGGCGAAGATGGGCGGGACACGCCCCGAGCATACAACGTCTGCACGTGCCCTGTCACAGGGCGGCGCTCGTCCGGCGCTTCAACCGCAGATGTGTGACAATGCAGTAATTAATGAAGCCAATCCGGGCCCAACGGAGTCAAACAGTAGATTGAGTTCTCCAGCCAAAGAAGCCGCGAAGCCCCTGAAGATCCAGCGACTGAAGGCCGTTTGGCCGGAAGTCTGGAAGTTGATGCGCCCGCGCCGCGGGCTGCTCGCGCTCGGCTTTGTGCTGATGGTGATCAACAAGGTCGCGGGATTTGTGCTGCCGTATTCCTCGAAATTCCTGATCGATGATGTGGTTGGTAAGCATCGCGTGGCGCTGCTGCCGCCGCTGGTGATCTCGGTTTTGGTGGCTACGCTCGTCCAGGGCGTGACCTCGTTTTCTCTGACTCAGCTGTTATCGAAGGCGGCGCAGCGGTTGATTGCGGATCTCCGGCAGCAGGTGCAAGTCCACATCTCGCGGTTGCCGGTCTCCTTTTACGACGCGAACAAGAGCGGCGCACTGGTGTCGCGCATCATGAGCGACGTGGAAGGCGTGCGCAATTTGCTGGGCACAGGTCTTGTGGATTTCACGGGAGGACTGGTTGCAGCCGGTATCGCGCTGGTGTTGCTGCTTCGCATCAGCACGCCGCTGACCTTGATCGCCGTCGGTTCTCTCGGATGCTTTGCGCTGGCTTTGAACAGGGCCTTTGCAACGATCCGGCCGATCTTCCGTGAGCGCGGAAAGATCAATGCTGAAGTCACCGGACGCCTTACGGAATCGCTGGGCGGCGTTCGAGTGATCAAAGGCTATCACGCGGAGGAGCGAGAGGAATCGATTTTCGCCAAGGGTGTGCGTCGTTTGCTGGACAACGTCATGCGCACGCTGACCGCTACGAGCCTGATGAGCCTCTCCGCCAGCGTGCTGCTGGGAGTGGTGGGAGCCGCGACGATGTACGTCGGTGGTCATCAGATGGTGGCGAGCAAGCTGAGCACAGGCAGCTATTTTTCTTACAACATCCTGCTGGTCTTTTTGGTCGCGCCCATCATGCAGGTGGTATCCATCGGCACTCAACTCACCGAGGCGCTGGCGGGTTTGGAGCGGACCCAGGAGATCATGCGGGAGCGCCCTGAGGATCAAGACCCGAAACGCTCGGTGCAGCTTCGCGATATCGTGGGTACGGTTGAGTTCGAGAATGTAACGTTCAGTTACGACGGAAATCACGAGGTTCTGCGCAACATTTCTTTTCGCTCTGAGCCCGGAACGGTGACTGCGCTCGTGGGTTCGTCGGGCTCAGGAAAGTCGACGACGATTGGCTTGATCTCGGCTTTTTACGTGCCTTCGAAGGGCACGGTCCGCGTGGACGGCGTGGACTTGAGCGCCGTGCGGCTCGATTCCTTCCGCACGCGGCTAGGCGTCGTATTACAGGAATCGTTCTTGTTCGACGGGACGATCCGTGAGAACGTCGCCTTCTCGCGGCCAGACGCCAGCGAGGAAGAAGTCATGCGCGCCTGCCGGATCGCGCGTGTCGACGAGTTTGCCGAGTCGTTTGCCGACAAGTACGACACGGTAGTGGGTGAGCGTGGCGTGAAACTGTCGGGCGGCCAGCGGCAGCGGATCTCGATTGCCCGCGCGATTCTGGCGGAGCCGCGCATCCTCATTCTGGACGAAGCCACTTCCAGCCTCGACTCGGAATCGGAACAGATGATCCAGCAGGGCCTGTCTTATCTGATGCAGGGGCGCACCACGTTCGTCATCGCACACCGGCTCTCGACCATTCGCCGAGCCGACCAGATTATGGTGATGGAACAAGGGCAGATTGTGGAACGGGGCACGCACGCGCAACTCTATGCCGCACGCGGCCGCTACTATGACCTTTACACGCGCCAACACGGAGTGGAGAACAACCTATTCCTGGCTCCGGGCGAAGGTGACGCGGTCGCGGCCAACGGCAACGGCGCAGACGCCAAGAACGGCGACGTGAAGGCAGGGGACGCTCTGCGCGTGCTGCGAGGAGAAATGCGCTAGCGCCTATGACCACGGCCCTTCCAGTTTCTGCCGCGCGCGGTACCGTCGCGATCCGCAGTGAGAATCTCAGCCGTCACTACCGCATGGGCGAGACTCTGATCCGCGCGGTCGATGGCGTCTCGCTCGAGGTTCGCGCCGGAGACTTTGTCGCGCTTCTCGGCAGTTCCGGCTCCGGCAAGTCTTCCGTGCTGAATCTGATTGCAGGACTCGATCGTCCGACCTCGGGAAGTGTCGTCGTGCAGGATCGCGATCTGGCAAAACTGTCGCGCGAAGAACTCGCCAAGTACCGGCTGCATGTTGTAGGGATGGTCTTCCAGTCGTTCAATCTGATCGCCAGCATGACATTGGCAGAGAATGTGGAACTTCCTCTCCGCTTTGCGGAGGTCGATCGCAGCCAGCGCCAGAATCTGTCTCGCGAGGCTTTAGAGCGAGTGGGATTGCTAGCGCGCATGAACCACCGGCCCAGCGAGCTCTCCGGCGGCGAACAACAGAGGGCAGCCCTGGCGCGCGCACTGATCAATCGTCCACAGCTGCTGCTGGCCGATGAACCCACCGGCAATCTCGACAGCCACACCGGAACTGAAATCATGAATATGGTTCGCGAGTTCAACCGAGAGTTGGGAATGACAGTCGTGATGGTGACGCACGAGCGCGCCCTGGCCGAGCGTTACGCGCAACGCATGATCTTCCTGGCGGACGGCAAGTTGATCGACGACCGGCCCAACACACCCACTCCAGACGGAGGACAGTCGTGAAGATTCCCGACCTGACCGAACTCGCCCTGCGGAATCTGCGCGAGTCTCTGCTGCGGAACTCGCTGACGACGATCGGTATCTCGGTGGGCGTGGCCTCGCTGGTGGCGATGCTCTCGCTGGGCATTGGCCTGCAGCAATTATTCTCACGGCGCCTGGCGAAATCGGGCCTATTCGACACGGTCCTGGTCACGTCACGGCGCGATCTGCGGGGCATGGGCCGCGAAGAAGCGCGCAGCGGCCCAACTCCTGGCGAGAGCCGCATCCTTGATGAGCCCGCCCGGCAGGAACTTGAACACATACCCAACGTACTGGAGGCTTATCCCGACATTCGCTTCATCACGGAACTGCGTTACGACGACAAGCCGCATCTGACCATGATCTCAGCCCTGCCCTCGTCCGCGAAATCCAATGACGCCTTCGACGGTATGCAGGGCAGCTTTTTTTCCTCTGACACAGCGGCCGAAGTGGTTCTGCAAAAAACCTTTGCCGAGGAATTGTTAGGCAAGACTCCAGCTCGCGGGGTCGACGAGGCCAATGTCGCTGACCTGGCGAAACCCCTGCTGGGCAAGGAATTGACGATGCGCTACGCACAACGTGCGCCCAGCCCGGCACAACCGTCGCCTCCCAGCGCCGGTGCGGCGAATTCCGCCGACAGCAATCTCGCCGGGGCCGCGTACTCCGTCGTTTCTCGCGAACAAAAGCTCAGGATTGTCGGCGTTGCCGATCTCGATCCCGAGAGCATGCGCGGTCCAACCCGCGCCAAGGTGTTCCTGCCGTTGAAACTGGCCGAAAGCCTTCACGTGATGCAGCCCACCGATCTCCGTGAAATTTCGCGGGCCGCGAGCGATCAGCCGGTTTATTCCTCGATCAGCGTGCGCGTGAAAAATCCCGCGCAGGTTCAACTCGTAGAGGACGCGATCAAGAAAATGGGGTTCGGCACCTTCTCGATTCTCGATGCGAGTCGCGGTCTGCAGCAGGTCTTCCGGGTGTTATACGCGTTCCTTGGAATCTTCGGCAGCCTGGCGCTGATCGTCTCCTCCATCGGTATCGTGAACACTCTCGTGATGGCAATTCTGGAACGGCGCCGCGAGATCGGCATCATGAAAGCCATCGGCGCCAGTGACGGAGATGTGAAGAAACTTTTCTTCGCCGAGGCCGGCGCCATGGGAATTCT